>JBNKYV010000252.1:0-14948 GCA_050301075.1 Gammaproteobacteria bacterium | reverse complement strand
AATTTGATGGTGTGACAGATATTGAACTGGGTGAACCAAAAGGATTTGGTCGCATCGAGTATGCCTATCATTTGATGGCAAAGGCCGCCGGCATTCATATGAGTGAATGTCGTTTACTGGAAGAGGGTGGTCGTGCTCATTTTATGACCAAACGTTTTGATCGCAGTGCGGACAACAAGGTGCATATGCAATCCCTTTGCGGATTAGCACATTACGACTTTAACCAGGCGGGACATTACAGCTATGAGCAGGCATTTGAAACGATGCGCAAACTCAGGCTCAGCAAGTTAGATGCCCTGGAGCAATATAAGCGCATGCTGTTTAATGTGTTTGCGCGCAACCAAGATGACCACACAAAAAATATTACTTTCTTAATGAATGCTGATGGTCAGTGGCAACTTTCCCCGGCATTTGATGTTACTTACTCTCATAACCCGGCTGGGCGCTGGACCAATCAACATCAGATGAGTATTAATGGCAAACGAGATCACTTCTCGTTGCAAGATTTGCTTGCTGTGGGTGAGTCGATTAGCTTGCCAAAGCCCAAAGATGTAATCGAGCAGGTTAAGAGCGTTGTTAGCCAATGGTCTGATTTTGCCAGCCAGGCAGGGTTAAGTGTAAGCATCACTCAAGAGATCGCTAAAACGCATCGTTTGCATATTAAATAGTTCAGCAACCTCGTCCAAAACATGGTAAATATAGAGATTAACTATGTAGGAGGAGCGGGAGCCAAATGTATAAAAAAATTATTCGTGGCGCAGCGGTTGCGCTGCTTTCATGTACTGCCATGTTAGCCCAGGCAGCAGATTTACCCCACAAAACAGTTGCAGAAGTATACGCACAAAAAACAGAGCTGGCGGGTAAACGCATCGTGATTACCGGTAAGGTAGTCAAGGTTAACAATGGCATTATGGGTAAAAACTTTTTGCACATACAGGATGGCACAGGCACTGGTGATGCCAGCGATTTAACCGTTACCAGTCAGCAAACAGCTAATATGGGTGACAAGATTGAAGTTGAAGCGTTGGTTACCGTTGGCCGTGATTTTGGAATGGGTTATAGCTACGACATCATTCTTGAAGAAGCAACGATAAAACCAGCCAAATAACAGACACCCGGTTCTAAACAGAGCCAAAGCCACATATCGGCTTTGGCTTTTTTGTATGTAAAACGATGACTGCCATTACTCTAACCCGATTGATCGAATTACTCGTGCTACCACCTTGTGGGCCTCTGTTGTTGGCTGTGGTGGGGCTGGTGTTATTAAATCGTTATCGACGTACCGCATATGGGATAATGATTAGTGCGCTTGCCATGCTTTACTGCGTATCCATCCCTTTTTTCTCGCAACTGTTGATTGCAGGGTTGGAACCAAAAGCGCCATTAAGCGAGCGTCAGCTTGTTTCAAAACAACCCGCAGCAATTGTTGTTCTCGCCGGGCCAGATGGATACTGGAATGCACCTGAATATGCAGGCCAGGACATGCCCGGTGCTCACATGTTACAACGATTACGCTATGCCGCTTATCTGCATCATAAAACCAAGATGCCTGTTGCTGTGATTGGTGGAGATGGTTTGGGAAGAGGTACGCCTGCCGCCCAATACATGAGGCAGGTGCTGGTAAACGATTTTAAAGTGTCTGTGCAATGGGCGCATGGTGAGAGCAAGCACACCTTTGACAATGCACGTTATACCAAAGAGGTATTATCCGCCGTTGGAATTAATAAAGTTTACCTCGTGACTCATGGTTGGCACATGCGTCGTGCTCAACAGGCATTTGTTGCGCAAGGGCTTGATGTAATCGCTGCCCCCGTTGCATTTGCTACCCATAACCAATTAGGTGAAGGGGTATTTGCTTTTGTGCCCCGCGTGCAGGCAATGGAGCTGAGTAATCGAGCGCTACATGAATGGATTGGTTTAACCCTTAGTGGCCTGTTTGAGTAACCTTATACAGACTGGTTGATTGAGCAATGCTAAACCTGTATTCACTATTGTATTGAGTGCGTATTTCCCTTTAGGATGGCTGAAACCAACTGAGGGGAATTCGCTGATGAAAGTTAATAAAAAATTAATTAAGCGCTGTGCACTGTCATTTGTTATATCGGTAGGTGGATTGCTCTCTCAGCAGGTGGTCAGTGCTGAAGATAAGTTGAATCAGATAATTAATAGCGATCATCGTACTAGTGTATTTAAAGCGCGCGATGTGTATCGCCACCCTTACGAAACCCTTAAGTTCTTCGGTATTCGAGATGATATGACGGTGGTCGAGATCTACCCTGGCGGTGGTTGGTATACAGAGATATTGGCTCCTTACTTGAAAGAGCATGGCCATTTATACGCCGCCGGATTTGATCCAGAGTCTGACCGCGACTTCTACAGAAAAAGCGCACGAAGCTTTCAAGAAAAGCTGAGCAGTAACGAACTCTATAGCAAAGCAGATATTACCGTATTGGCACCACCTCACAAAGTAGCTATAGCGCCGGAAGGCAGCGCGGATATGGTACTCACGTTTCGCAATATCCATAACTGGATGAAGGCAGGGCAGGCAGAAGACGTGTATCAGGCAATGTTTAAAGCACTGAAGCCGGGAGGCATCCTGGGCGTGGTAGAGCATCGTGGCAATCCAGGTATTCCTCAGGATCCAAAAGCCGAATCTGGCTATGTTGATCAACAGTACGCAATCAAATTGGCTGAAAATGCCGGTTTTGTGTTTTTGGGTAGTTCAGAAATCAACGCCAATTCTAAAGACAGTAAAGATCACCCTAAAGGCGTATGGACATTACCCCCAACGCTACGCATGAAAGAGGTGGATAAAGAGAAGTACATGGCGATTGGTGAGAGCGACCGCATGACACTCAAGTTTCTAAAGCCAGCACTTTAATGTTTAGCTAATTGGCCGCTAACAAACCGTATGTTTCCGGAGGTTTTGTAAATTAATTAGCTTCTCAAGCTAGGGGGTGATATGAGCTGGTTGGAAAAGAATGGCAAATTGCTGGCGGGGCTAAATAAAAATGTTTCACTGCTGGTTGCCATTGCTACGCTACGCGAACATTTTCAAGCACAGGGTAATGCTCATGATTTTGACCAACTGGCTCAGGCGCTTAATTCGCTGGAACATACAGGCAGTGAAACCGATGCTGTCAAACGAGTACTAAGAACCAAAGATCTAAATCCCGATTTCGTCTCTAGCCAGTGGGAGGCGATAAAGGAACGCGCCGGTGACAACCTTGCTGAAAAGTATCAAGCGCTAGTCTATTCACTTAGTGAATTGGAAAACCCTCCGGCAGGTGTTAGCAGTACTATCTCGTGGCCGTTACTAGATGCACCTGATTCTGATACCGATTCTGGTAAAGATACCCCGTTTTCACTTTTAGGCGAGGCTACGCTTCAAGTGGAGGCGAGTCCAGGTAACGAAAGCATGCCTGAGGCTTTTCCAGCGGCACTGCTGCCGGAAAATAACAAACTGTTACGCATCTCCATGAATGGCGAGTTTAATTTAATCGCCGAAGCGACCTTTCCTGTTAGCGATGTATTAAGTGCTGCGGTTAGTGGCAAAGGTGGCGGTAATGCACGTTTACATTGGTTTTTTGCCAACGCCCAACATCAAATGTTTGCTTTGGCTTTATATAACAGTGCGGGAAATCTAGCTCAAACGCCATTTGATTTGGCATCGATGACTAAATTACTGCGTAATAGCGAAACTCCACTCACGTGTCTTGATATCCAGATTAACGGTGTACAAGAGTACAGTGGTGCGATGGATATCTGTAAGCCGGGTATTCCGCTAGGTACGCTTGTTTCTGCTGATGTGAGAAGCAAATTTGAGTATCGCCTAAAACGACGTGGTGAGTATCGTTGTCTTGTATATAAAAATGATGAAGGTAATACCACAGTCCATATGGGGCGTGGACGCTCGAAAGAAGAGGAGTCTTTTAAGCAGTTTGAGGTCGATTTTGATTTTACACCGTTATACAAAGATTGGTTTGATCTTGTTATCGAGAAAAATGAAAAAATCGGTACTCTCGCAGAGAAGCTTAAAAATATATTGCCAAGAGATAATGCGATTAAGAATGGTATCGAGCACTCCTTAGAGCAGGAAATTAAAGAAAGTGGTGTTCGGGAAGCCCTGAAAACCGCATTAGGTTATGAAAAAGAGTTCTCTCTCAGCCAGCTGCTAACGCATAAACTGATGACGGAAGTTGAAACGTCAACTGCAAGATGGTCAAGCAAATCAGACATTGCGGCAGAGCGTGCCGCAGAAGCAGTATTAGGTGAACTTTCCCTTACAGGGGAAAATGCAGCTGCCGTACGTGGGTTGGTTGTTCCCAAGATCAAGGAGATGATTGCAAAGGAAAACACGCGCTTTGAATCTGAAATTAAAAACCTGATTGCAGATAATCAGCAATGGACTAATTTAGTGATGACCTTAGAGAGCTATGGTCAGGACCTCGACCAGCATATAACGGATTTGAACGAACGGTTTAATCAGATTGTTGGATCAATGCGTGAAATGGTCACTCAGTTTCAAACTCAAGTGACGCGCATTCGAGATGCCCTTATCATTGCGGCTAACTCAAAGTTGAAACTCAAATGGAGTCATGAACAGGCGAGGAGTGAAAGCGTTATTGCGGATGCTGTGGTTGTGTTTAGTGATGATAGCGCCGAATCGGTTTATGATGAAATTTTATCAGGTTCGTTAAATACACTGACAAAGGTTATTTTGCATCCTGAAGCATTTCCCTCTGTTCGTGTGCAGGGAGGCGAGCTGACTCAAACCATTGGTACCCAAGATAAGTCAGGGTTTGAAATTGGCCTATTCGGTATGACGCATTACCGCGAGAGATCGCTGAGTGTAGACGCAAGTTGCACCGTGAGCAGTAATGGTGACATACGTGCATATTCCCGTGGTCAAATTGAGGCTAGCCGGTCAGTGCTAGGGGAGTCTCGTCGTTTGGCCTTTATTGATGTTTACGAGCTAATAACCGCCAAAAAGCATCGTTCGCTCAGCATAGATCTAACCGTATCCCAGTATGATGAAAGTGTCTCACTAAAAGATGTGCAGGGTTTTTTCTATTCGTTAGAGAGCGAAGACTTGTTGGCATCAGGCGTAACATCGCGTGCGCTGGAGAGACTGAAAAATGCAAATGAACGCTTTCCGGGGGCTAGGATTAAGGGAAGGCTGGATGTGGGCTTTGCATTGAATGGCAGTGACCTGGATTATCTGTTAGGTGATATGCCGGATAAGAGTGCAATTATGAGCTTGGTAGCAGAGGAGCTGGCACGGGTTGATAGTAAAGCTAGTGTATTTGGTAACTCATACCGTGAACGTCATAAAGACATTGAACGATATTTCCCCGATTTAGCGACGCCGTTACCTAGCGATTTGCATAGTTTGATATTGACCATGGACGATGATACGGCATCAACAGCGAGAACGGATATCCAGAAACTGGGGCGACTGGATGTTGGCCAAAAAGCAGTTTTGGATAACGATGTACGCCTATTTAATCAGTATCACCGCCATGCTTTGAATATCGTGAATCTATTAAACGAGGTTTATGCAGTATACAACAGCGACCAAAACACTAATGAGTGGGACGTTAATCGATACGAAGCAGTACAAAGTCGAATCGATGCCTGTCTAAAAGAGTGGCTGAAAATAGGGGACAAGTTTTTGTTCTTCTTGCCGGATGAAATACGTCCCCTAACGATTTCCTTTATGCGGATTTGTGCACGTTTGTGTGGGAAAGAATTTAGCCGAGATCAGAGTTTGATGTCTGCTCGCTTAGCGCTGGGTGATAACGTATTTGATCTGGTTACATAGCGGATCTGATTTTAGCCACTTCTTTATTGGCCTCTTCAGCGATCATGCTGAGTTGTTTTGTAGTCAAACCTAGTTGAAGCTGTTCGCAGAGTGTTTCCATTTCTCCTGTATTAATAGACTGGAGACTATAGCCGAGCGTACGACTAAACACATCAGCAAAGTGGATAATACGTAGCGGTAGAGACGAGTCTTCTATCACGGGAATATCATGGTGTAGCAGGGCAGCGTTAACCACGTCAATAGGCAGTTCCCATGCTTTCAGAACCGCAGCTCCCGCATTGCTATGAAGTGATTGGATGACTTCGCGGGCGGCCTCCGGTTCTATGTTAGGGTGCTTCTCCTGAATTTGCTGGATAAGCAAAAGTTTGCCAATATCGTGTAGCATTCCCATTAGGTAGAGTATGTCTGGCTCTTCTGCGGATAAAATATGGCCAATGTGTTTTGCGCAACTGGCAACCGCAATGCCATGACACCATAGCGTAGTGAGTACCTCTTCGAAATCGCTATCTTCAAAATTAAACAGGCTGTGGTTCACCGCCATCAGCGCGACCTCTTTAGTCTGTTTTAGCCCTAAACGCGCGACGGCTTCTTCAAGGTTTGTAATGTGTTTTGCTGTTTTGTAAAACGCGCTGTTAGATAGTGCAATTAGCTTCGGTGCAATGCTGGGATCGAGTTTTAAAGTATCAACTATGCGATCAAGGTTTTGTTCATCATCACTGAACAGTTCAGTGATTTTGAAAGCCACTTCACTAAGAATGGGGAATTTGATATTTCCAGTCTTTAGATCTTTAGCGATATTATCGATTATGGATATCGCATCGAGATCTTCGGGGGCAGGTTCCACTGTGCTAGCTGAATTGGGTAGCTCTATGCGTGAAATGCCTGTGAGTTCTTCGATTTTGTCCAGCAGGTGGGCTTCTACAAACGGTTTAACTAGATAAGCATTTGCGCCATGTTTAACGGCGGTTGAAACGCTGGCGCGGTCTGATCGGCCTGTTAACATTAGAAATGGAATGCTTTTCGTGTTGTCGCATTCCCGCACGTCGGTGAGTAGCTCCTGGCCGGTTTTATTGGGCATATTCCAATCTGAGATGATGAGGCTGTAGCTGTTTGCCGCGAGTTTATGCAAGCCTTCTACGCCATCGCCGGCGATATCAACCTGACTGCAGGGGAAAGATTTTTTGACTGTGTGACTTAAAGCACGGGCTAACGCATATTCATCTTCAACGATTAGAACGCCAAACTGCTCCATTTACTCTCCGTGTTGTAAATCTTGTATACGAAACACCGACTACCGCATTATTTTTGATTGGATGAAGTTCGTTAAAATGTAAAAACTTCGTAACTATTATCGGTTGATTGAGGTGTTTATATTAGTAGAAGATTAAGAAACATGCGGGGTAGTTAACAAAAATTTTATAGATGGGGGATCGTTATTTACAACAACACCCGCTGCTATATGCAGCGAGTTTTATGTAATCCCTTAGATGCTTATCAGCTATTTAACGGCGATTCCAACGTCTAATGCTTCAAACCAGTCGAGAAAACGCTGTACGTCATCGCCTTTAAAGATACGGCCATGTTGAGGGGCCATGATATCTATATTGAGTTTACGTACGCGGTTGATCCAGTTCTGTTTGGCTTTATTGGATGGCATCCAACGGCGATGGAACATTTCCATTTTTGGTATATGTTCATCAAAGTCATCCACAAATAATGGTGCACCTTCCGGCTCCAGTGCTGCACCAACATCACCGCTCATAAGAATGCGGGCTTCGGGATCATATACATGGTAATTTCCTGAGGCGTGTAGATAGTGGGCAGGAATAAACTTAAGCTCCACAGTTTCCAGCATCAGTGAGCTACCTTCGTCGGGTATGCCCACGTATTCAATATTATTGAGTCCGAAATGGCGTAAGAAACCTTCCCACAACCAGGGGGCGTGTAGGCGAGCGGTAGGGAGTGTCTGGTCCCATAACCCAAGTGAAGAAATGATGTCTGGATCTTGGTGTGAGGCAAACAGGTCGGTAATCGCTTCGATTTTACAGATTTGCATGACTGAGGCAAGCATGGCTGAAAACACTTCAATACCACCGGGGTCCATTAGCAGTGCTCGATCACCGTCGACAACTATATACTGATTGGTATCGATAATACCTTCAAGTTTTCTGGGATCACGACCAAATGCCACCCAGCGGTAGCGTTGATTATATAAGTTGGTTGTTTTCATATTTTTGCACTCAGTAATTATCGTGTTAGCTGTTATGAGATCCGGTATTCCATTACCCTTCAAGAGAACCCTTAGTTAAGGTTTTCAAGTTGAGTGATTAACTTCCTACATTCGATAATTTCGTCGTGAAGAGTTTTGGCAGACTCTTCAACACTATTGGCAATAGAGTTCAGGTACTTCTGGAAATCACCTGCCCGTGATGCCTCTGTCCGAGAGGTGCTGACCACAATACTGGAACCACGTACGCGCTGATTGATTTCATCCAGCTGCAGATTCAGCTTATTCATGATCTCCCTATTTTCTTCGTATTTTTCAGAACAAATATTTTCGCTTCTATCTATCAACTTTTGTACAAATGCTTTTTTAGTGTCATCGTCCATAAAACTGCTGGCTTGTTTAAAACGCTGAGCACCTTCATGAGCCCGCATGGCTGCAACGGAGGTGCTGGTGACGCTAAGGGCGAGTTGGTTGATGGAGGTGGCGTAGTGAATGGTGTCGTTGGCCATTTCGACAATAAAGTCGGTAATCGGCCGAAAACCGGTGGCCTGGTCACCAGCACGCGCAGCAACCCCCTTGGCATTGCTAGCGCTAAGTAGCATGAGTTTCGCGGTTTGCATCATGCGAAACAAATGTCCTGCAAGCATTGCAGACACTACAAACGAAGGAAGTTGTCGCTCCTTGTGGGCACTCATGTATGCACTAACCCCTGAATATTCACCCCAATACCGAAGTAGTCGGCAAAACCACTGGTAAGTTTAGGCATTTACCTCCCCGATAGTCGGGGGGAGGCGTTATACTGATATTTAACAGTATTTCAATTAGTTATTTGTCGTGCTCAGGCATCGCTATAATCAATTATGAACCGCTATTTTCAAGACTTTGTCGTTGAACAAACAGGTGCAGAAGGGATAACAGGGCTCGAGGTTATTCAACAGCTTTGGAGTGGTTACGGGGAAATTGTTAGGGTTCATTTATCACAGGCAAGGGTTGCGTCGGTGGTTGTGAAATATATAACGTTGCCCCTACATCAGAAACACCCCAGGGGGTGGAGCGGCGAGTTTGCGCATCGTCGTAAGTTGAAGTCTTACGATGTTGAAACCCATTGGTATCGCGACTGGAGCCATTTATGCGATGCCCACTGTCGGGTGGCGAAGTGTTACGCCGCGACTGGAGAGGGTGACGAGCGCATACTTCTGCTGGAAGACCTGGACCATTCGGGTTATCCCAAACGTTATGAATACTTGGGCATGGAGGGTGTAAAGCGCTGCTTGTGCTGGCTCGCATGGTTTCATGCCAGCTTTATGGGGGTAACCCCATCGGGTTTATGGGAAAACGGCACCTATTGGCATCTACAGACTCGGCCAGATGAGTGGGCGAGCATGGACGATGATGAATTAAAACGTAGAGCAGGGGATATCGATCAATTGCTCAACGGTGCGCAATTTCATACCTTGGTACATGGTGATGCCAAAGTTGCGAATTTCTGTTTTTCAGATAACGAAGCGGTTGCAGCGGTCGACTTCCAATATGTGGGTGGTGGCTGCGGTATTAAAGACGTAGCCTATTTTTTGGGTAGTTGCCTAAACGACAGAGACTGTTTTGCACATGAGTCGCAGGCGCTCGATTATTACTTTGCACAACTACGCAAGGCGTTATATGCGAAAGGCAGCGCTTTGGATGTGGATGCGCTAGAGTCTGAATGGCGAGGTTTATATCCAGTTGCTATTGCAGATTTTTATCGTTTTCTGGTCGGGTGGGCGCCAACGCATAAAAAAATAAATTCATATAGCGAGGCACATGCGAACCGTGTATTGCAAACGCTATTCAATGGAGTTTGATATTCGAATGAATAAATTGCTGATTGTTATTCTAGCTATATTCCTGGGGGCATGTGGGACACTGGCTAATAAGACGACATATGACTCAGCTGGCGGTTCTGACTGGGTCAGTATTGATGGCAAAAATATGTTGTACCAAGGGCAGTTCTCCAAGTCTACTGTATTGATGGTTTCAGATTTTGTATGTATTGACTGCCGAAATGCTTTGGAGCGTATTGAAGAGTGGTTGTTGCCGGAACTTAAAAAGAATGGGGTGCAGGTTGTTATGCTTGCCAAGGGGCATGACAGTGCTGATTTGAGTTTATGGCGTGATGAATTTGGTTTAAGTTTTGATGTTGTCGCAGACCCGGAAGGAGCATTGTCAGCGGCATATACGAAAGGGAAAAATTTGCCTGCGTTCTTTTATATTGATAAAGGAAAAGAGTCCTTATTTCATCTGGAAGGTTGGTCCATGCAGGCTGGGAGAACACTGCTTGCAGATATTGAATATGCCCGAGAGCAGGGATACAGCATTAATAAGGTTGCATTGGTCGATGATATTTATGCCATTACCGGCATTAAAAATCAGCTAGAGCTTTTCCCTGAGTTGATTAACACCCAAATAAACGAACAAAAGGCCCAACTGCCAGATGCGCTTTATCTGGCGTTAAGTGAGAATGCTAATAACAGCCTAAAAATGGCAGAGCGGGTTGAATTATTCAAGCAGACGATACTGTTTGGTCTGAGCTACCAAGCGCTGACAGATATTAAGACCTGGGCTGAGTCTGATTTGGGCAAAACCATTGTATCGCTTGAGGCAGAGGCCACTGGTGATGCGTTTTATAAAGAGTTGGAGGCGTATGCAAAAACGCTGGACGATACTAAAACTCCACCTGCTGATCATCGCATTGAGCTGATTACAAAGATAGATGATCTTTCAAACAGTAGTCGCGCTGTGACTGAAATTAGCGTTATTACCAGTTTGGCGTTTATGGCGATGATTAATTCTTTTCAGCCGCCCGAAAAGCAAGTTGATCTGGCAACGATCCGCAATCAGATCATGTCTCAGATTCCTACAATACAAGTGAGCAACCAGAATATTATTCGTCTCTCTATGCTTTATACCTATCGCGATCTCAGTGATGCCGAGTTGATGCAGTATATTGATATGCTGGAAACCCGCAGTGGTAGCGAGTTTACCCGGGTTGTGTATGATGCCTTTATCCAATTGATTAGCGGATATAACGCAGAAGTGATGGACCGCTTGCCTGACATTCTCGGTAAATACCAAGATCTAAAGGGCGTTTAAGAGGCGAGGCTGTATAAATGCCGGGGGGCTAATATTTTCAGCCCCCCTTAAAAGCTTGACTAGATGGTTAGAATTTTCAGCACAGGTTCACTTAATTCCTGGATCTCGTGAAAACCGGAAACAATGAGTACCGTATGACCATTTTGAGTCAGGTATACCTTGTTATTGATCGTGCTGCATAGTTGACGCCAGTTATGGGTATCGGGCTCATCGACTAGAACGGGAATGACCCCCCAGCTCAGCGCCAGCTTTTGATTTACACGTTCATCAGAACAAACACCAATACAGGGTGCGGAAGGTCGGCTGGTAGATATAATTCGCGCGGTTGTTCCCGTGCGTGTTGGAATAACAATACCCTGTAGTTTAAGTGTTTTGGCTAGATTCAACGTTGCACTGGCCACGGCTTCACGGATAGGCATGATGACTTCGCTTCCCTCTATGCCATCACCCTTACCGCTAAAACTGTCGTTTTGCCATTGGTGTGCTTCTATTTCCCTCAGCACGCGGTCCATTGTTTGAACTGCCAGCAAGGGATATTTGCCTGCTGCTGTCTCGCCAGAAAGCATAACTGCATCTGTACTTGAAAGCGCAGCGTTTGCCACATCGCCAACCTCTGCGCGAGTTGGCCTTGAGTTGGTGATCATTGATTCCAGCATCTGCGTCGCTACGATAACTGGGCGGTTGTAATGGCGCCCCAATTCTATAAGCTCTTGCTGAAGCAGGGGTACGCGCTCGGCGGGTATTTCGATACCCAAATCACCACGTGCGACCATGATGGCGTAGGAGTGTTCCAGTATTGATTCAATGTTACTGACAGCCTCGGGCTTTTCGATCTTTGAGATGATCTCGATATCCGAGTCGTATTGTTTGATGAAATCCTTCAGCTGAATAACGTCATCGCTGTTACGCACAAAGCTAAGTGCAAGAAAGTCGGCCTTGAGCTCGATGGCTAGTTGAGCATCTTGGCAGTCTTTCTCTGTGAATGACGGGGTGGTCAGATTTGAATCTGGCAGATTCATTCCTTTTTTATTTTTAAGAATGCCGCCGTGAACTACCTCGCAACAGATTTCGGTTGCTTCCACCTGCAATGCTTTTAATTCAAGGTTGCCATCGTCCAGCAGAATACGCTCTCCTGGTTTAATGTCTTTATAGAGTTCCGCGTATTGGGAAGGAATCAGCCCTGGTTTGCCCATCACATCGCGGCAGGTTACCACTACTTTCTCACCTTCCTGGAGTTCGATCTGATCCTCTTCAAACATGCCAACACGAATCTTTGGTCCGCACAGGTCCATAATGATGGCGATGTGTTTTTGGCAGTGTGCAGAAGCCTCTCTGACGCGCTCTACCGCCAATCGATGGGTTTGATGATCGCTGTGCGACATATTGAGGCGGAAGGCATCCACGCCGCTCTCGATGAGCTGAATAATGGTTTCCAGAGAAGAGCTGGCTGGGCCCAAGGTGGCGATGATTTTTGTTTTTCGCCAGCGTAGGGCGGCCTCTTGGCGCTCTTTTAGAATAGAAGTGGACATTACCGCTGAACTCCTTTTACGGGGTAATTTAGTTATTGGCTTGGTATATAACCTACTATCGGAAGGCTGTCTATTCTTATTAAGGGGGATTAAACCCCAAAGAAAAAGTGCCAGCCTTGGTCAGTTTAAGGCTAGCACTCTAAAGTTAAAGTAATTTGTTAGCCGGTAAATTAGCGAGCATCGCTTTCGTTTTTGCGGCTATCGTCAGTATCATTGCGCGAATCACGGTCTTTGTATGAATCACGGTCAGAATCGCGCTCGTAACGTGAGTCACGGTCTTTGTACGAGTCTCGGTCAGAATCGCGTTCGTAACGTGAGTCACGGTCTCTGTATGAATCGCGGTCAGCGTCGCGCTCGTAACGTGAGTCACGATCTTTGTAAGAATCGCGGTCTGAATCTCGTTCATATCGCGAATCTCTGTCATCTCGATAGCCGCGGTCGTCGTTGTCACGGCGCTCGCCATATTCATCACCCTCGCGTTCGCGATATGACTTTCCGTATTTATAAGAGTCGTCACGGTCACCGCGTGCATCGTCTCGGTCGTATTCGCCAGTGGCATAGTTATCACGACCGCCGTAGTAACGTGAATCACCATCTGAGCTTGCCCAGCCAGCTGCCGCGCCAAACATTAATGAGCCTGCTAAAATTGCTACTACTGTTTGTTTAGTTTTCATCTGTATATCCTCTCTAATCTGGTTTGAAGTTTTAAAAGGTTTTGCTCCTTCTTGTGTATTAGATTAGTGGGGCAAGCTTAAACGAAACTGAATTCAAACAGTTTTTTAAAGCTTTAATTGATGTGCTCTAATTTTCTGATTTTTATAGGAATATCCATTGGCTATAGACGACGGTGGCAACTTGTTAACGTATCTAAAAGATAAAGATATTGCGCAGATAAGCGTGCCGTCTAATTTTCCTCACCCGTTTGACAGTACGCCTCATGAACTGGCGCAGTTGGCCGGTATTTTGTTGCAAGACGAACTCTCTCAGCGCGACGACTTGGGAGCGGTGCTCGGGCAAAAAGGCAAGATGTTTGGTGTGCTGGTCGTACGGGATAAAGCCGGGAATCTGGCATATCTTTCCGGGTTCGCGGGTATGTTGAATGAACGATGGTTGGTTTCAGGTTTTGCACCTCCGGTATTCGACATAGCGACGCGAGAGTGCTTAGAACGTAAGTATAGTGATGATGCGAATGCCGTAAATTCATTATTGCTATCCAGTACCCAAAACGCAGGCCTGGATGATTTAAGGGTTAAGCTACGTTCCACAGAGGTTGCTGCTGAGCAGGCATTAAATGAATGCAAGTATCTGTTAAAGCAAAAGCAACAACGTCGCAAACAAGAGCGGGCGCGCATAGCAGCTGGTAACGACTCAGAAACAAAGAGTGTGTTAAAGAACCTTGCGATGCAAAGCCAGGCAGATAAGCGTGAATTTATAAGCCTTAAAAAAGAGTGGGCGAATAGAATTTCTATCATTCAGGCTCAAATCAATGAACACGAAGCTCATATTCTCCTATTAAAGGATAAAGCCGCAGCGAATAAAGCGCATTTCCTCGGCGAACTATATTCGCTCTACCAGCTGAATAATGCTGAAGGCGAGCAGGTTGATATGAGCACACTGCTAAACTCAACTTATATCCCCGAGGGCATAGGGGATTGTGCAGCAGTGAAGTTGCTTAACTATGCATTGCTGCATCAATTGCAGCCGGTAGCGCTAGCCGAGTTTTGGTGGGGTGACACGCCTGAAGGAGAGATTCGGCATCATAAACATTTTTATCCTCCGTGCGGAGGGCGCTGTAAACCATTATTACCGTATATGTTAAAGGGGCTAAAGGTTGAGCCAAGCAAATTGCAATCATTCTCCTTTGCGCCTGAGTACCCAGAAACATGTTACGAAGATGATTACGTTGTAATCGTTAACAAGCCCCACGGGATGCTATCGGTACCCGGTAAAGAGATACAAGATTCCGTTCTTACGCGCTTACAACAACGTTACCCTAATGCCAGCGGGCCTCTGTTGTTGCATCGGCTGGATATGGCTACATCCGGATTGTTGATAGCGGCCAAAACCGCGCGTTGTCATCGTTTGCTACAACACCAATTTGAAAGCAGAAGCATTAAAAAACGTTACGTTGCAATTCTCTGCCGTCGTTTGGCGGATGAACTTGAAAAAGGGGAGATTTCGCTGCCGTTGGCTGTCGATATGGCAGACCGGCCGCGTCAGATTGTAAATTATGAATATG
>JBNKYV010000251.1:0-4951 GCA_050301075.1 Gammaproteobacteria bacterium | reverse complement strand
ATCATGCCCGATATCGAAAAACGGCTGGAAGCCTTCGTACGCCTGGGTCATGCCATTGTGGTGTTCCCCGGCGGTGCCGGTACGGCGGAAGAGATACTCTATATATTGGGTATTTTGCTACACCCCGATAATAGAGACATGCCATTTCCACTAATTTTGACTGGTCCGGCCAGTTCAGCGGATTACTTTAAAGAGATCCACCAGTTCATCGCCGATACATTGGGCATTGAGGCGCAGCAGCGTTACCGCATCATCATTGATGACCCTGCCCTAGTGGCCAAAGAGATCAAAGCGGGTATGGATCTGGTACATCAATATCGCCGCGAACGTAGCGATGCCTACTACTTCAACTGGTTGTTGAAGATTGAAGAGGAGTTCCAACGCCCCTTCATTCCTACCCATGAAAACATGGCGGGTCTGGAGCTGCACAAACATCAGGAGCCACATCTGCTGGCGGCCAATTTGCGTCGTGCATTTTCAGGCATTGTCGCCGGTAATGTGAAAGACGAAGGGATTCGCGCCATTGAAGAGAATGGCTTGTTTGAACTGAAAGGCGAGTCAGACATCATGGAATCAATGGACTCGTTACTCTCATCGTTTGTGGCCAGACAGCGCATGAAACTGCCAGGCACTAAATATTCACCCTGTTATCGCATCATAAAATAGCTATTATCAAAATTAAGCTTGGTGGCAAGGGCTGGGTAACCGGCCCTTTTCATTTTTGGGCTAATTTAGATCTGAGGCGGGGGATCAAATGAAACGTCTAGTTATTATTCTGCTGGCCTGTATCAGTTTGAGTGCTCAGGCGAATCAAGCGCTGCAATATACTCAGCGGCGTATATCCATCGATGGCGATAGCTATACGGTCACGCTGCCCAAGGGCTATCAATTAGAGCTATTAACCGCACAACTGAAGAAGCCGCGCCTGTTAACCTTTGGTAAAAATGGTGATCTCTTCATCGGCTCAAAGTCTGGGCGCATCTATCGTTTAACGCCACCGTATACCAAGCCCACTATGCTGGCGAAGCTTAGTGATTATCCGCACAGCGTTGCCCTACGCGGTGATGAGATTTTTGTCGCTACCACCAGCGGGCTGTTTCGTGCTCCCTATAAGCAGGGACAAGCCAGTATCGATGATGACTTTTCGCTGCTCGCCAAGATTCCCGGCGGCGGTGGTCATAACAGTCGTTCTGTGGCGATCGGCCCAGATGGGCGAATCTATTTATCTCTAGGCATTACCAGTAACTGCAGCGATGAATATTTGCATGAGTCATATGATTTCAACAAACGCCGCGGTGGTGTCATGGTATTGGATGAGTCTGCTGCGCCACCTACATGGCGGACCTTTGGGGCCGGTTTACGCAATCCGGTGGGTTTTGCATGGCACCCGCAAACGAAAGAGATGTATGCCAGCAACAACGGCCCAGATCATCTTGGATTTGAAGTACCACCGGAATATTTTGCGCACATAACAGATGGCTCTTTTCATGGTATGCCGTGGTATCAATTTGATGGCAATAAAGTGATACGAGACAACTGCATTAAAAGTGCGCCACCACGGCCAATCAACGAGGTGAGTGCACCGGTGGCTACTTTCCCGGCCCGTAATGCGCCGATGGGGGTAACCTTTGTGCCGGAGGGTGCAATGGATGCGCGTCTACAAAATAGTGCCGTTGTTGCTCTGCGTGGTTCTTGGGGCACCAAGCCCAGTGGTGGTTTCATGGGGCATCCCGCGACGCGGCGCGAACCAAGATTGGTGATGGTGCAATTTGATAAGGGCGAGCCAACCGGTGTGGTGGAAGATTTGCTGAGCGGTTTTCAACTGGCCGACGGTGATCGCTGGGCGCGTCCGGTAGGCGTTGCGGTGGGACCAGATGGCACTTTGTACTTCACCAGCGACAGTGGAGTAAACGGCTTGTTCAGATTACGTTATAGTGGTGGCCACTGATTTAAACTCAGCGAATCACAATGGAATTAAATGAAGACGCGCCCTACAAACGCGCGATAGAGAAGTACAGCATGATGAATCAAGATCAAACACCATACGCGCGTATTGGTGGTGAAGAAGGCGTTCGTAAACTGGTAAAACGTTTTTACGAATTGATGGATACCCTGCCCGAGGCGCAACACATTCGCGCCATGCATCCTGAGAGCCTGGCAGGCTCTGAAGCAAAATTGTTTAAGTTTCTATCCGGCTGGTTGGGTGGCCCGCAACTTTATATGGAAGAGTATGGTCATCCGCGTTTGCGTATGCGTCACATGCCGTTTCCTATCGGTGCAGCAGAGCGCGATGCCTGGATGCGATGCATGACCCAGGCGATAGAAGAGCAGATTACAGATGATGAGTTGTTGAAACAGCATCTGTTCCAATCGTTGATGAAGACAGCGGACTTTATGCGCAATCAAGACGCCACTTAATGGTGCGTGCGTAGTCGTGCGCATCGATTTGGTGCGCACATCATTATAGTTATTTCCAAAATGGGCCCGTTTTAAACGCTTTATAGCCATTTTTTTAAGCTGGTACGTCCTTTGCAAAATCATCTTCTGATTCGATTGGATGGGTGTGGTGGCATTGACGGCACTGGCAAAACAAAATTGGCACGCGCGCTTGGAACTGGGCTTTGCAAAACGCCCGGGCAGTTGCGCGCGCACTGCGCCGGTACATCGCCGCCATGTCGGGCCTCTATCTGTCCAGCGCCCTTTTTATCCCGAGGGTGAAACCTGCCATATCTATTTATTACATCCACCGGGCGGTGTTGTCGGTGGTGATCGTTTGGAAATAGATGTGTGTGTTGAACACAATGCCCATGCACTGATTACCACACCTGCTTCAGGCAAGTTTTATCGCTCTGCCGGAGCACTAGCAGAGCAACATCAGCACCTGCGCGTGTTGGGTGATGGTGTGCTGGAGTGGTTGCCGCAAGATACGATTCTCTTTTCCGGTAGTCAGGTCGCGATGACAACGCATGTCGAGTTGTCCGCACAAGCGCGCTTTATTGGCTGGGATATCGTCTGCTTTGGTCGCCCTGCTAGCAATGACCGTTATCACGATGCCCACTGTCGTCAGGCTTTTGAGTTATGGCGTAGCGGCCGACCTCTCATTATCGAACGTGCAGCCTATCAATCCGAGAGCAATATGATGAGTGCTCCGTGGGGACTCAACAATCATACGGCGGTGGGTACTTTTGTTATCAGTAATGCGGATAACACGTTATTAGAAGCTGCGCGTGCCGTCGCCATTCCCACTGAGCTGGGCATGCTAAGCGCCACGCTAATTGATGATGTCTTGGTGTGTCGCATGCTCGGCCATCAAGGTATGCAGACCCGAGAAACGTTTACCCGAATCTGGCAAGCCATTCGTCCTGTTGTACTTGGGATGGATGCATGCGTCCCGCGTATTTGGAATACATAAACAGGAATATCTAGGAGAGATTTTTAATGGAACTGTCGCCCCGCGAGAAGGATAAGCTGCTGCTCTTTACCGCAGCGCTGTTAGCCGAGCGTCGTAAGGCCAAGGGTTTGAAGCTGAACTATCCAGAGGCGGTGGCCTATATCTCGGCAGAGATCATGGAGGGTGCACGCGAAGGTAAAACGGTAGCAGAGTTGATGCACTACGGTACAACGCTATTAAGTCGTGAAGATGTCATGGATGGTATTGCCGAGATGATTCACGAAGTGCAGGTGGAGGCAACGTTTCCTGATGGAACTAAATTAGTCACCGTGCATAGCCCTATTGTTTAAGGAGCAGACAATGATTCCAGGAGAGTTGTTTGTAGAGAGCGGTGATATTGAACTCAACAGCGGCCGTGAGACGTTAACGCTGACCGTTGCCAATACTGGTGATCGCCCCATTCAAGTAGGTTCTCATTACCACTTTTATGAAACCAATAATGCGTTGGAATTTGATCGCGGTGCGAGCAAGGGTTTTCGCTTGAATATCCCTGCCGGCACTGCTGTACGTTTTGAGCCGGGCCAAAGCCGCGATGTCGAACTGGTGGCCTATGCTGGCAAGCGTGAAGTATATGGATTTAATGCCAAGGTGATGGGCAAGCTGGAGGAAGCACAATGAGCAAGATATCCCGACAGGCCTATGCCGAGATGTTTGGCCCTACCGTCGGTGACCGCGTGCGCCTTGCAGATACCGAGATCATTATCGAAGTGGAAAAGGATTACACCACCTACGGTGACGAAGTGAAGTTCGGTGGCGGTAAAGTCATTCGTGATGGCATGGGGCAAAGCCAACGCCCTATGGCAGAAATCGTAGATGTGGTGATTACTAATGCTTTGATCCTCGATCATTGGGGGATTGTTAAAGCAGACATTGGAATTAAAGATGGCCGCATTGCCGGTATTGGTAAAGCCGGTAATCCGGATGTGCAGCCTAATGTGAATATCATCGTAGGTCCGGGTACTGAAGCCATTGCAGGTGAAGGACACATTATTACTGCGGGCGGTATCGATGCGCATATCCATTTCATCTGTCCGCAGCAGGTCGAAGAGGCATTAATGTCCGGCGTCACAACCATGATCGGTGGTGGTACAGGTCCGGCCACCGGAACCAACGCTACAACTTGTACGCCGGGTACATGGAATATTCATCGTATGTTGGAAGCGGCGGATGAGTTACCGATGAACATCGGTTTTCTGGCAAAAGGAAATGCCAGTATTGCATTGCCATTAGAAGAGCAGTTGATTGCCGGTACCATGGGTATGAAACTGCACGAAGATTGGGGCACGACTCCAGCATCTATCGATAACTGTTTATCGGTTGCTGAAAACTTTGATGTACAAGTGGCTATCCATACCGATACGTTAAACGAGTCAGGGTTTGTCGAAGATACCCTGGCAGCGTTTAAAGGTCGCACTATTCACACCTATCACACGGAAGGTGCCGGGGGCGGTCACGCACCGGATGTCATTAAGGCCTGTGGTGAATCGTATGTGTTGCCCT
>JBNKYV010000250.1:0-13444 GCA_050301075.1 Gammaproteobacteria bacterium | reverse complement strand
GAATAGGACAAGATGCGTGGCAGTTCCCGCAGGGTGGTATTCGCACCAACGAAACCCCTGAAGAGGCTATGTACCGGGAATTGACCGAGGAGATTGGTTTGTGCGCGGACCATGTTGAGGTGGTCGGCTCTACACGTGGCTGGCTGCGTTATCGCCTACCGCGCCGTTTGGTGCGTCGTAATTGCAAGCCTGTTTGCATCGGACAAAAACAGGTATGGTTTATGTTGCGCCTGACAGCAGATGAGAGTCTGGTGCGCTTGGATCTGACCGATCATCCAGAGTTTGATCATTGGACCTGGGTGGATTACTGGCAACCGGTAAATGATGTTGTGCATTTCAAGCGCCAGGTGTACAGCCGGGCACTTAAGGAGCTGGCTCCTCTGGTTGGCCAAGACCGGCAGGATCTGGTAAATCGGCAAATAACCGTTAGATACTGAGAATCCTAATTCATTATGCTCGACACCCTTCGCCGCATCATACAGGAAGTAAACCAGGCCAGCGGTCTGGAGCAGGCGATGGGAATTGTCGTGTCTCGCGTCAAGCAGGCGATGTCGGTCGATGTCTGTTCTGCATATCTTGCGAATGAGGCGCAGCAGCGCCATATCCTGATTGCTTCTGATGGTTTGAACCCTGTTTCTGTAGGAAATGTGGGGTTAGCTTTTGGTGAGGGGCTGGTCAGCCTGGTCGCCGAGCGCGCCGAGCCAGTCAATTTGGATAACGCACCTGCCCATCCACGTTTTCACTATCTCGAAGGCACAGAAGAGGAACATTATTCATCGTTTCTCGGTGTGCCCATTATTCATCACCGTAAGGTGCTGGGTGTGCTGGTGGTGCAGCACAGCGACGAGCGTAAATTCGGCGAGGACGAAACCGCTTTTGTTTTGACCATCGCTGCCCAGCTGGCAGGGGCGGTGGCCCATGCCGAAGTTAGTGGCAGCATCGCCGGGCTGATTGGCGATCTCAACAAAGGTTTAGCGTTAACCGGGCTCGCAGGGTCCGCCGGTGTTGCCATGGGGACTGCTTTGGTTGTCTATCCTCCGGCAGATTTGGATGCGGTACCTGACAGACAGATTGAAGATGTCGATGGCGAGATTGAGGTGTTTCATGAAGCCATTGCGATGGCTCAGGCCGATATTCGCCAGTTGCAGGCTCGTCTTAGCCAGACCCTGAGTAACGAAGATCAGGCTCTGTTTGATGCCTACCTGCAGATGCTGGGTAGTAGCTCCATGATTGATCAGGTGGTCAATCGTATTAAGCAGGGCAGTTGGGCCTCTGGTGCTTTGCGTGACACCATTTCGGATCATGTGAATCTGTTTGAGAGTATGGATGACCCATACATGCGTGAGCGCGCAGACGACCTTAAAGATTTGGGCCGCCGTATTCTCATGTGCCTGCAAAAAGGCCGGCATAAGCCACCTCCCTATCCCGAACGCACGATTCTGGTGGGTGAGGAGATTACCGCGACCATGCTGGCGGAGGCGCCTATTGATCGTTTGGTGGGGGTTGTTTCTGCCAAGGGCTCTTCATCTTCCCATGTGGCGATTTTGGCGCGTGCCATGGGGGTGCCGGCGGTAGTCGGGGCGCAAGATTTACCTGTTACCCGCACTGAGGGGCGGGAGCTGATTGTTGATGGCTACAACGGCCGTGTTTATGTTTCGCCAGACGAAAATATTCGCACGGAGTATGAGCGTTTAGCGCGTGAAGAAGCGGATCTGAATGCCGAGCTGGCTGAGCTGCGTGATTTGCCTGCGGAAACAGGGGATGGCTTTCGTATGCCCTTGTATGCCAATACGGGGCTGCTGTCAGATATTACGCCTTCACTAATGAGTGGCGCCGAAGGGATTGGTTTGTATCGTACAGAGTTCCCGTTCATGGTGCGTGATCGTTTTCCCAGTGAGGATGAGCAGTACCGCATCTATCGCCAAGTAGCAGAAGCCTTTTCGCCACGGCCCGTTGTGCTGCGTACGCTGGACGTAGGCGGGGACAAGTCATTGCCCTATTTTCCCATTAAGGAAGAGAACCCTTTCCTGGGTTGGCGCGGTATTCGTATCACATTGGATCACCCCGAGCTGTTCCTGGTGCAGTTACGCGCCATGCTGCGTGCGGGCGCGGATCACAACAACGTCAGCCTGCTGTTGCCAATGATTGGTAGTATCCAGGAGTTGGACGAGGCAATCATGTTGATCGATCAGGCCTATTACGAACTTCAGGAGGATGGGCTGGAATTTGATAAACCACGTGTGGGTGTGATGATAGAGGTGCCTTCGCTGGTTTACCAGGTTGACGCGGTGGCCAAGCGTGTCGATTTCTTCTCTATTGGAAGTAACGACCTGACTCAATACTTGCTTGCGGTAGACCGCAATAACAGCAGTGTTGCGGCGCTCTACGACAGTTTAAGTCCAGCGGTTATTCATGCCATCAAGCAGGTGGTGGAAGGGGCTGAGCGTCATAACTTGCCCGTGAGTGTCTGTGGTGAGATGGCGGGTGATCCGCGTGCTGTGCTGGTATTGCTCGGTATGGGCGTTAACAGCCTAAGTATGAGTGCCTCCAGTGTGTCGCGCGTGAAGTGGGTGATTCGCAATTACGATAAAGCCAAGGCGGAAGAACTCTACAAAGAGGTTCTGACCATGGATCATGCTCAGCAGGTTCGTGCATATCTGAATAATGCGCTGATTGAAGCGGGACTTGGCGGCCTGGTGCGTGCGGGTGGCCACTAAATTTTAGTAGCCACCGATTTCGCTATAACTTTTTCACAAATACTTTCGATTTACGCTGATAGTTATACAGCGCCTGGCGCTCTATCGGCAGCGCATTGAGTGTGTCTGGCTCATACCCTCGTTCCTGAAACCAGTGTGCAGTATGTGTGGTGAGAACAAATAGGCGCTCAATTCCAGACTGCTTGGCATTTTTCTCAATGGTATTAAGCAGAAGGTCGCCACGGCCGGTATTGCGGTACTCGTGGTGAATCGCAACACAGGCAAGTTCGGCAATGGCTTCATCCTGAAAGGGGTAGAGCGCTGCACAGCCGATGATAGTGTTGTCACGCTCAATCACGGTGAAGTTGTTAATCTCCAGCTCCAGTTGCTCTCTGGAACGGCGCACCAATACGCCATCGCTTTCCAGTGGTGCGATGAGTTCAAGAATGCCGCCCACATCTTCAATGGACGCTTCGCGGGTGTTTTCATAGCTAATCGCAGAGATGAGTGTGCCGACGCCGTCACGGGTAAACAGCTCTTTTAGCAAGGCACCGTCGATCTGTCTGTCGATCAGATGGACGCGGTTCACGCCGTAACGACACGCTTGCACGGCATAACGCAGATACTGTAGTTCATCGTCAGTACTCTGTTGTTTGAGGATCAGTTGCTGTGCTTGATCGACACTCAGCTCGCGTAGCAGCTGTTTGTCTATATCGTGAATGCCTTCAGCCTCGGTTAGGAATAGCAGCTTGTCAGCTTTTAAGGCTGCTGCAGTGGCGGTGGCTATTTCATTGGCAGTGAGGTTGAATACCTCGCCAGTTGGGGAATACCCCAGTGGTGATAGCAGCACGATGTTGTCGTCGGCCAACCGTTGCTCAATTGCTTCCGCATCCACGCGTCTGACCTCGCCGGTGTGGCGGTAATCAATGCCTTCGCGAACCCCAAGTGGTTTCGCGGTGACGAAGTTACCAGACGTCACGCGAATTTTTGCGCCAGCCATTGGGGAGTTGGCCAATCCCATGGAGAGCTGTGCTTCAATCTCAATACGTACGCTGCCGGCAGCCTCTTTTACGCAGGGCAAGGCGTCGTCTGTGGTGAGGCGAATGCCATTGATATACTCAAGTTTGGTGCCTTTCTCTTTCAGGCGTGCCTCTATTTGAGGGCGCGCGCCATGCACCAGTACCAGCCGAATACCTAAGCTGTTAAGGAGCGCGATATCGTGAATCAGCTCTGCAAAGGCATCAGATGCCACGGCGGCACCATCAAACGCCAATACGAATGTTCGCCCCCTGAATGCGTGAATATAGGGGGTGGCTTGGCGAAACCATTGCAGGAAGTCTGGCGTGTTTTGAGTAGGCATCGTTTTTACCGAAATGGGCTAAACCTTAGTTTGTAAGTAAGCTTTTGAAATCCCTAAGACTTATCTAAATATCGTCCATTTATTGTGGTTCTTTTTCCCTATTTTTGCATCCTATTTTTGCCGCAAAAATAGTTGATCGAAATAATATATTTAAAAAATATCTTAAATTTCAAAGAGTTTAATTTTGACCATTTTAGTAAAAAATACTTGAAAAAATCTTTAGTGCTCTGCTATGTTTCTTTCTAACGCATAGATCTTGATCTTTGCGCTAAGACTTCGGGGGAAGTTTTATAACACTATAAAATTTATTGGAGAGGAGAATCATCATGGAAAAAACTCTAGGTACTGCTGTAGCTATTCTGGGCATCGTGTTTTCGGTTGCATTGTTTGCTGGCGAAATCATGGCGTAATTGCCCACTGATTCTTGGAGATACAGCTATGTACACCGGATTGAAAAAAGCGGCCATGGAGCAGTCAATGACACTGATTATTGGTACTCTGGGTGTTGTTTTCTCAGTGGCCATGTTAACTGGCCAAACCATGGCGTAGTTGTTTTTTCCTTAGCCAGTCTAAGGCAGAATTGAAAAAGGGGATGCAGGTGACTGCATCCCCTTTTTTGTTGTTGCGAGCCGAGCTGAGATTAGAAAGGGTCGGCCTGTGGCGTGTTCGGGATTTCATCCTTGTTGGTAATGCGCTCTTTCTCCAGATTTTTAAAATCCCAGTGGCGCTTGTCCATTAGCTGGCTGGGTTGTACTGCCTGCAAGGCGTGCAGCATGTTACTGGGGATCTTTTCATTCTCTTCAGCCAGATCGTTGATCAGTTTTTTAACGCGCTGACGTGCCAGGTTCTCCTGTGATCCGCATAGGTTGCAAGGGATGATCGGGAACTCCATGAGTTCCGCAAATTCGGCAATATCTTTTTCCTGGCAGTAGGTCAGGGGGCGGATGACAATGTGATCTTTGTTGTCAGTTAGTAGCTTGGGCGGCATGGATTTCACTTCGCCGTTGTACATGATCGACATCATCAGGCTCTGAATCATGTCATCACGGTGATGGCCCAGGGCAATCTTGGTATAGCCATGTTTTGCCGCGTAAGTATAAATAGAACCACGGCGCAGGCGCGAACAGAGCGAGCAGTAGGTCTTATTCTCTGGAATCTTATCGATGACGATGGAGTAGGTGTCTTGCTTGTAGACCTCGTATGGAATCTTTTGCTCTTCCATCCATTCCCGTAGCTTTGAGTCGTTCCAGCCGGGCTGGCCTTGATCCAGTGTGAATGAGAAGAGTTCGAATTTGTTATTGCTGCGTTTACGCAATTGGTTTAGCAGATAGAGCAGGGTGAAGGAGTCCTTGCCGCCTGACAGGCAGAGCATGACGCGGTCGCCCTTCTGGATCATATTAAAGTCGGCAATGGCCTTGCCGGTGTAGTGCAGCAGTTTTTTTTCCAGTTTGGCGATGTTCATGGGGGCTCCGACGGGATACAGCTTCGAAAGGGAGTGGATTTTACGATATTTCGGGAGGAATCCCTAGAAACTGTGCAGCATACCCCTAGATTGGGCATGCTGCATGTCAGTAAGCAAGTGGCTGCGGAAGCGGATCAGGTTTGTGCTTCGGTTACTTTGGTTCCTTTATTGATGGATGGTGTGTTGGCAGGAATCAGGTTGTCTCTTCTCGAGCGCAGGTATCTCTCCATCCAGCGTTGTTCAATTTGTGCCACGTAATGGGGGTAGTCCCTCTCCAAGTAATAATTGGCGGCTTCACCTTTCCACGGTTTAAGGCGGTTGATTTTTTCGTGCCCCAGTACATCAATACGCTGTTTGATTGAGGGGAAATCTGCTGCGGTAAAGTCCTGTTTGTTATACAGGTTGGTGAAGACCTCGATAAGCGCATCAGCGCCTAACTGCTCCTCGATGGCGTCTGGCAGATTTTGGAACAGGTTGAGTCCCTCTGGAAGGTGATGATGGTTGTTGTATAGCGCCTTCATAGCTCGTGGCCAGTGGTAGTGGCGCATATAAACTTCGTTGGCCATCTCCACCTGTATCCCTTCCAGAAGGTCGTAGTGGTTATGTATGTCACGATTATATTCATCCCCTAGCAAGCGCGTCTGTTTGACGAGAGGCAGTGTCAGGCGCTTGTAGATGCGAGAGAAAGCATTAAAAAAGTCTGCAAGAAAAAGATCGCCAATGCTATTGCGTTTGCGTAACGCGACTGGATATTGCTCCCATACATATCGTAGCGAAACAACCCAGTGTAGGAGCGGGTGGCGAGTAATCACTAATCGGGACAATGTCGATGTTAATGCTTGTTCAAAACTTTTTTGTGTCGCCAGTTGCATATAAGACAAGCCGATGACCAATACATTTTTTGACCAAACGGGGATGCCAAAGACGGGGACCTTTATAATCTTTAATTCGTGCTTTTCAGAGATCTGTGCTGTATGAATTTTACCGCATAGCCTGTGCGACTGTTTTGTATGAGTATTCAGAAAGTTGCAGAGTTTTTCACTATGCTGTTTTTGTAATGGAATACCCAGGTTGTCATCGAATTTGATTGTGAATGTGTGATAGCTGATTGCCAATCCCAATGTAACCAAACAGCAATACATGCCCAGCTGGGCAATATCGATATGGGATGGGCTAAATGCGTTGGGAATCGCATAGATGCTCGCCAGCGTGAGCATTGGAAAAGAAAGAAGAATAATAAAACCCAATAGCGCCATACACAGTGCGCCACATAGCCGCACAAGAGATGGTGCCGCTTCAATTCCGTTTGTAGCCATGTTTCCCCTCAAATGCCATCTTCTTCCTTATGGATGGCTTTCTAGTTGCCCGCCTACTCAAATGGTGGCGAGTCATTTTTATTTTGTAAGCCTAGAGGATATTACTTGAGTGGAATGAGTGCAAATTTTATGTGTGAATAGCGATTCGAGTAGACATTATTAGGCCACTCCGCGCTGAAGTGGCCTGTAATTGTATTTGAATTTGTTTATTTGCTAATTGTGCGGGTGTGTCGTGCTGCGGCTATGTCAGAACCTTCTGGCATGGTGTACGCAGTGATGGTCATTTGGTTGGCGATGATTTGGACGTAAAAGAAACCGGGTAGATCATCTGCCTGCCAGAAAATCGGATTGCGGTTGGCATCTTTAAACTCTTTCGTTCGCCCCCCCGCACCGCTGACGATCAGCCCGGTATTGGCGCATGAAGAGGGGGAGTGTAGGTACTGAAGGTTATGGTCGTGACCGGCAAAATAGAAATCCATGTCATTGCACACATGCTGATCTAAAAACTCTTTGACGTACTTCCCTTTTATGCGCTCGGCCGTTTCGCTCTCCATAATGCCATTGATGTTGTATTCGTCTGCATTTTCATAATTGCCCGCGTTGCCGTGTTGGCCATTGGATAGGTATGTATGGTGGCCAAATGCAATTTGCCACTCTGATTGAGATATTGCTTTCTGATGTTCAAGCCAGTGTGACTCTTTTGCAAACATGTCATGCAGTTTGTATTTATCCAGTGTGTCTTTGGGGGTGGTGATAAGCGTTGTATCTAACGCGTAAAGATCAACCAGCGGCTGTTTGTTGGGCGTTTCTACGGGCGCTTTGATGGTGTAGTAGCGCGCGGGGAGCTGAAAACGAAAACTGGGTTTGTCTGATAAGCGGGTGTAAGCGATTTGCAGATTTCCGGTTGGGTGAAATATTCCGTCGCCATCAGACAGGGTGCTGGTTGTATCGTGATTGCCCAGTGTCATATAGAACGGCACCATTACGTCTTTGTAGGGTTCTTCAAACTTGGACTGGAACTGGCTGTCTTTTACTGTTTTTACGCCAGCCGGGTAAAAGTTGTCACCAGTGGCAATGACAAAGTCACAGCCCTTCTCTTCGCACACATTTGCAATGCCTTTGCCGACTTGAAATTGCAATGGTCCCCCGGTACCTGCATCACCTAATACTACAAAACTGGTTTGTGGAAGGTCGGCCTCTTGAGTGGAAAAGGTCATGTCAAACATATCGCTTTGGCCAAGGCTATCAGTGACTGTGAGGGTTAGATCATAACGTCCTGCTTGGTCGACAGTGATTTGTGTTGAGTCACCATTGGGTTGGTTAAGCTGTGCCTGGCTGTTTTCTGGTTTGTTGATTATTTCCCATATATAATTGAGGCTGCCGTTCTGGCGATTAACACTCATGCGGCCATCGAGTTGCAGGGTTTCGCCAATGTGAACCAGACGATATTTATGGTTGGCTTTGGCGGTGGGGGTTGTAACCGGGAATACAGGTGGAAAAACTTCTGTCACCACAATCTGGGGAATGTCGCCGGTAAATTCGTCCCATTTCTCTTTGATGGTTGAGCAGCCGCTTAATGCAATGGAAGCAATCAGGGTAAAGGCTATTGTTGAATGTCTGTTCATATTTAAGTCCTCTCCCTGAGTTATTGATTCAGCCAGTCAATGGCTTTGCTAATTGCCTCACGTGCGGCTTGTTGGCTGTTTTCGCTGCCTGTTGGGCAATTGATGTGTTTGATGCAGGCATCTAGTGTGTGCTCTGCTTCTGCAATCAAAAACAGTTTTCCATCTGTACCGCAGCTGTACTCTTTGCTGAATGTTCCAGAGGATGGATCACCGCCATCATTGACGGCCGGTCCGTTATCGGCGTCACCACTGTAAGCGTTACAAAGTCGCACCGATTGTGAAGAGGGAACCAGGGTGTCGCTAACGCCATGAATGAATGTCATTGGTGGATAGGACGCTGGATCTTGTTCGACATAGCGCGGAAAACTATTGGCGCGAACGGCATAGCTATTTGTATCGATAGTGTCTATGTCTTCGATGTCTAGGAATGCCTTGATAGTTCCTTCACCGCGCAAACTATCTTCACTGTCTCGAGCCAGTTGCACATAGGACTCAAAGTCGGTGGCCGGGTAAAGGAGCAGAGTGCGCTTTATATCTTCTTTTCTATGTATGCTGATCCATGCCGCGAGATGGCCGCCTGCTGAACCACCCATCACGTAGATCTTTCCATTGTTTGCGCCATACTTGGCGCCATTTTCTTTTACCCAGGCGAGTGCATCTTCAGCATCCGAGACGATCTCTTCCCACGGTGCGTGATTGCACTCGTAGTTACCGTTAGACATGCTGGAGAGACGATAAAACGGTGCGAATACGACAAAACCTTTTTCAGTAAAGTGGGAGAGTTCGCTTTCAAAGCCAATGTAAGGTGAGCTGCGTAGCGCCCAGCCGCCGCCGTGTATCGCCAGTAACGGTTTTAAGTTAGTGGCGGCAGGATCTTTTTTGAATATGCGCATCTCAAGATCGCACTGGCCGTATCCTCTAAGCGACACCACTTCCGGTGAGTTTTCCTGTTCGGGATCAACTTTATGTACGTCAATAACCGGCGCGGTTTTATAGCGTGTGCGTAGCATGTATGGTTGGTGGTTGCTGCCAATCGATAGCACGCTGATGTTCAATGCGCTGGGTGGGTTGAGAGTCCATGCTTGTTGTTTGCCAGCCCATACCGCTGCGTTGCCCAGGCGATCACTGTTGGGGACGATTATCTCTTTGCAATATTCTTTGAATGGTGTTTTTTGGAAAGGGAGGGTGTCGCCTGTGCATGTGTTGTCCGTATACAGCGTTTGTAATCCTTCACGTTCTAAATCCGCTTGTACGCACTGCCCGCTTTCGTTGCTAAACAGCGGGGTGACTGGTAGGTCCTTAATGAGTAGCTTTGTTGCGTAGCAGGATGTGGCGGAAGAGACCAGTTGTCTTAATGCATGTTCGTTTTCAGGGCGGAGATTTGGTTTGAAAAACGAGCAGCCGGATATGCCGATTAACGTTAATGTAATGACAAGCGTGCGATATGCAGCATGCATAACTGACCCCCTTGATATGGTTATGACTGCGCGTAAGGTTTGACTGAATGTGTATCAGGCTGTTTGAGATATAGGTCGACTGATGTGCTTAATTCTGAAGATGTTTTTGGCAACCATTTGGTTAAAGATGTTTAGGTAGACGTCTTGGCGGAGGAGGAAAAAAGAGTTCGAGAGCCGCGGGGGGGGAGGGCGGCTCTCGAACGCCTTATGTTTAGGTGGGAAAATAAAACACCTTTTACTAAAAAACGATCAGCGGGGTGAGGGGTGATCGCTAAAATTAAATTGATGCATCTCTTGGGGCCGTGGTGTTGAACCCAGAAATTCTTAAACCTTTGAAGCGGGATTAATGGTGTTGTTCTTTGTCTTTATTGATTTTGGCATCAGCTACCGCCATATAGACGATGAAACCAACGATTAAGATTAAAGAAGCAATTTGTATATACGCCCATTCCATTTCGGATCTCCTTGCGTTGCGGATGTCCGACTAAAGCAGTCAAATATCCATGTGTTTTGTGTGTCTATTGTGTGTGTCGGTATGTGGAGAGAGAAGCTTTAGCCGCATATTTTCGGTAGTAGGGCGTTGCTTCATGGAAAGTGCTGATAATGTTGGCAGAATATCGCCACTGTTATTCGCCCAGTAGCGACAAATAAAGTAAAATACGCCCCTTTCCATATACCAGATTCAGGAACTTCGATGCTTCAGCTACGCGGTAATCCAGCTTTATCCAATTTCCGTTTGCAAAAACTGACTTCCACCATCCAGGCGCAGGTGCCCGGCGTGAGCCACGTTTACGCCGAGTTTGTCCATTTTGCGGACATTGAGCAGCAATTGAGCGCAGACGAAGTCAAACTGCTGGAGCGTCTTTTGGACTACGGTCCCAAACTAGAGATCGAAGCGCCTCAAGGTGATTTGTTGTTGGTGACGCCACGCCCTGGCACTATTTCTCCGTGGGCATCCAAGGCGACCGATATCGCCCACAACTGTGGCCTGGAAAATATTCACCGTCTGGAGCGTGGTATTGCCTACTACTTCACCAAACAAGATGGTTCCAAACTGAATGACGATGAGCTAAACGCCATCCTGCCGCTGATCCACGATCGCATGATCGAATCCGTGTTCTGTTGTCTGGATGAGGCGGAAGGCCTGTTTAAGGTAGAAGAACCACGCCCTATGCGTAGCGTAGATGTTTTGGGCGGCGGTCGCGATGCGTTGGTCGCTGCGAACCGCGATTGGGGCTTGGCGCTGGCAGAAGACGAGATCGATTATCTGGTAGAGAACTTTACTGCATTAGGCCGTAATCCGAACGACATCGAATTGATGATGTTTGCTCAAGCGAACTCCGAGCATTGCCGCCATAAGATCTTCAACGCCGATTGGATTATCGATGGCAAAGAGCAGCCCAAGTCGCTGTTCAAAATGATCCGCAATACCCACGAAAAGAATTCCGAAGGTGTGTTGACTGCTTATGCGGATAACTCATCTGTTATCGAAGGTTTCAAAGCGGGTCGTTTCTATCCCGATCCTGAAACCAAACAATATGGCTACAACGAACAAGACACAGCCATTCTGATGAAGGTGGAGACGCACAATCACCCAACGGCGATCTCTCCATTCCCCGGCGCGGCAACTGGCTCTGGCGGTGAGATTCGTGACGAGGGCGCGACAGGTCGTGGTTCTAAGCCCAAAGCAGGCCTGTGTGGTTTTACCGTTTCCAACCTGCGTATTCCTGGTGCTGAGCAGCCATGGGAGACTGATCACGGCAAACCAGGCCGTATCGTCTCTGCGCTAGATATTATGATCGATGGCCCGCTGGGTGCTGCGGCGTTTAACAACGAATTTGGCCGTCCGAACATCGCCGGTTATTTCCGTACCTTTGAAGAGAAAGCGCCTGGCCCGAACGGCGAAGAGGTGCGCGGTTATCACAAGCCCATCATGCTGGCAGGTGGTGTTGGTGCTATCGATACCCAACACGTAGAAAAACACATTATTCCACCGGGTGCGCAACTGATCGTACTGGGTGGCCCAGCCATGTTGATCGGCCTGGGTGGTGGTGCAGCTTCTTCTATGGAGACAGGCTCTTCAGCAGAAGATCTGGATTTCGCTTCTGTGCAACGTGGTAACCCAGAGATGGAGCGTCGTTGCCAAGAGGTGATCGATCGTTGTTGGCAGTTGGGCAAAGACAACCCCATCGTTTCTATCCACGACGTCGGTGCGGGTGGTATCTCTAACGCCATGCCTGAACTGGTGAATGATGCTGGTCGTGGCGCCAAGTTTGAACTGCGCGCAGTGCCTAACGACGAGCCAGGCATGGCACCGATGGAGATCTGGTGTAACGAATCACAAGAGCGTTACGTGCTAGCCATCATGCCTGAAAACATGGAACGCTTTGCTCAAATGTGTGAGCGTGAGCGTGCACCTTTTGCTGTCATCGGTGAAGCGACAGAAGAGCAGCACCTGACTGTGGGTGACGGCCATTTCGATAACAATCCTGTTGATATGCCGATGGATGTGTTGCTGGGCAAGCCACCCAAAATGTTGCGCGATGTACAGCACAAGCCTTTCCAAAAGCAGGAATTTGATACCTCCAGCATCGACGTTAAAGATGCTGCTTACCGTGTGATGCGTCTGCCTACTGTGGCGAGCAAGAGCTTCCTGATTACCATCGGTGACCGCTCGGTAACGGGCTTGGTTGCGCGTGATCAGTTCGTCGGCCCTTGGCAGGTGCCAGTGGCGGATGTGGCTGTAACAGCAACAGGTTTTGAAGGCTACACCGGTGAAGCAATGAGCATGGGCGAACGCACGCCAATCGCTTTGGTTCATCATGCCGCATCTGCGCGTATGGCGGTGGGTGAGGCTCTGACCAACTTGGCAGCCGCGCGTGTGACCGAGCTGGGGCGCGTCGTGTTGTCTGCTAACTGGATGGCCCCTGCGGGTCACCCAGGTGAAGATGCTGGTTTGTACGAAGCCGTCAAAGCGGTGGGCGAAGAGTTGTGCCCTGAGCTGGGTATTTGTATTCCAGTAGGTAAAGACTCTATGTCGATGAAGACCGTTTGGAATGAAAACGGTGAAGATAAATCTGTCACTGCACCATTGTCTCTGATTATCTCTGCTTTCGGGCCTGTGAGCGATATTCGTAAGACGCTAACACCCGAGCTGAAAGACGATCAAGGCGAAACAGATCTGATCCTGATCGATCTGGGTAAAGGCGCTAACCGCATGGCGGGTTCTTGCTTGGCACAGGTTTACAAACAAATTGGTCATCACGCACCAGATGTAGATGACGCAAAAGCGTTGAAGTCATTCTTCAATGTGATGCAGGAACTGAATGAGCAAGATTTGATCTGTGCTTACCATGACCGTTCAGATGGTGGTCTGTTTGCGGCAGTGGCTGAGATGGCATTTGCCGGACATATCGGTGTTTCCATCAAAACAGATGATCTGGGTAGCGATCCAGTTGCTGCTCTGTTTAACGAAGAGCTGGGTGCCGTCGTTCAGGTTCGTAACGAAGACCTGGATAAAGTGCTGGC
>JBNKYV010000249.1:0-15722 GCA_050301075.1 Gammaproteobacteria bacterium | reverse complement strand
CAAATTAGATATTAGTCCTTAATTCGATATTCTGCAGAACGAGCGTGAGCCGTCAGCCCCTCGCCACGCGCCAGAACGGAAGCCGATTTACCCAAAAAGCTCGCACCCTCTGCCGAACACATGATCAGGCTGGAGCGCTTCTGGAAATCATACACCCCCAGAGGTGATGAGAAACGCGCCGTGCGAGACGTCGGCAGTACGTGGTTTGGCCCCGCACAGTAATCACCAACGGCTTCCGCAGTATAACGCCCCATGAAGATAGCCCCTGCGTGGCGAATGTTTTCCAGCAACTGGCTAGGATCGTCAACAGACAATTCCAGATGCTCTGGCGCCACATAGTTGGTTACTTCGGCTGCTTGCTCCATATCTTTTACATGAATCAATGCACCGCGCGCAGTCAGCGACTTGCGGATAATATCCTTACGCTCCATCCCTTCAACCAAGCGCTCGATACTCTCTTGCACCTGATCCAGGAATGCCGCATTTGGCGATACCAGAATTGATTGCGCATCTTCGTCATGCTCGGCTTGAGAGAACAGGTCCATCGCCACCCAATCAGGATCGGTTTCACCGTCACAAACAACCAGGATTTCAGAAGGACCTGCGATCATGTCGATACCAACAGTACCGAACACCATGCCTTTGGCTGTTGCAACATAGATGTTGCCTGGACCAACAATCTTATCCACTTGAGGAACGGTTTCAGTACCGTACGCTAATGCTGCAACGGCTTGTGCACCACCGACCGCAAAGGCACGATCAACACCAACAATCGCCGCTGCGGCAAGAACCATGTCGTGAACTTCGCCATCAGGCGTTGGTACTACCATGATGATTTCAGACACGCCCGCCACTTTGGCAGGAATCGCGTTCATCAATACAGATGAAGGATAAGCTGCTTTTCCGCCGGGTACGTACAGACCGACACGATCCAGAGGTGTCACTTTCTGACCCAGCATAGTGCCATCGGCCTCAGTGTAAGACCATGAATCGGCACGTTGATGCTCGTGGTAAGCAAACAGGCGTTTCACAGAAAATTCCAGTGCTTCACGCTGATCTTGTGGAATGCGCTCCAATGCAGCATGCATACGATCTTGCGAGATTTCCAACTCAGCCATTGACGCTGCGCTCATACGATCAAAACGGTTTGTATACTCTACAACCGCTGCATCACCACGTTTTTTCACGTTATGGAGGACGTCTTTTACTGTATTGGAGACCTGCTCGTCAGAAACACTCTCCCACGCCAGCAAGTCGTCCAGCTCTTTCCAGAAACTCTCTGCAGAGCTGCTAAGACGTTTAATTTCAAGATTAGCCATGTTGTTTCTCCACTCGCCGGATCAACCTATATCCGGATGACTGATTTTTAATTTCTTTCTTCGACGGCCTGCGCCATGCAATCGATCAACGCTTTTACTTCGGCATGTTTCATTTTCATGGAAGCTTTGTTGACGATCAGGCGTGAGCTGATATCTGCGATATGCTCAAGGGGCACCAAGCCGTTTGCTTTAAGCGTATTACCAGTATCAACCAGGTCTACGATATGGTCAGACAGCCCTACCAAAGGAGCCAATTCCATTGAACCGTAGAGTTTGATGATTTCGGCCTGTTTACCTTGGCTGGCAAAGTAACGCTTTGCAGAATTCACATATTTGGTGGCAATACGCAATCTCGGTAGATCGGTTGAGGTACCTTCAGGACCTGCCACCATCAATTTGCAACATGCAATTTTCAAATCGAGCAGTTCGTAGATGCCATCACCCTCATACTCCAGCAGAGTGTCTTTACCGGAAATACCAATATCTGCCGCACCATATTCCACATAGGTAGGCACGTCAGATGTACGGATCAGCACCAGTTTTACATCGTCACGAGAGGTATCCAGAATCAGTTTACGACTGGTTTCCGGATCATCCAGCGGCTCAATACCCGCGGCTTTCAACAAAGGGAGAGAATCTTTGAAGATACGCCCTTTTGATACCGCGATAGTTAACGTATTACTCACTTGTTTAATCCTTGCTTAGTCCGGCACACGACGAATGCGCGCACCCAACTGTTGTAATTTTTCTTCGATACATTCGTAACCGCGATCGATATGATAGATACGATCAACAATGGTTTCACCTTTGGCAACCAGACCTGCCAGCACCAAGCTGGCTGATGCGCGCAAGTCAGTCGCCATGACCGGCGCTCCAACCAATTGCTCCACACCCGTTACGATTGCGGTGTTACCTTCAACACGAATGTTAGCCCCCATACGCACCAGCTCTTGCACGTGCATATAGCGGTTTTCAAAAACAGTCTCGGATATGGATCCCGTGCCTTCTGCCACTGCATTCAATGCACAGAACTGGGCCTGCATATCGGTTGGGAAAGCGGGGTATGGCGCGGTGTGGATATCCACAGCTGTGGGACGACGCCCTTCCATATCCAGCTCAATCCAGTTTTCGCCCGTAGTGATCTTGCCACCAGCCTCTGCCAACTTGCTCAGCACTGCGTCCAGCAATGAGGGATCGGTATTGGTCAGCTTCACGCGACCACCACTGATAGCGGCACCGACCAGATAGCTGCCTGTTTCGATACGATCCGGCAGGATGCGGTAATCGGTACCATTCAGGCGCTCAACACCTTCAATGGTGATGGTATCAGTACCATGACCTGAAATCTTCGCGCCCATGCTGATCAGACATTCAGCCAGATCGACCACTTCAGGTTCACGTGCAGCGTTCTCCAAAACGCTAGTGCCATCCGCCAACACAGCAGCCATCATCAGATTCTCGGTACCTGTTACGGTAACCATATCCATAAACAGGCGTGCACCTTTCAAGCGTTTGGCGCGAGCGCGGATATAACCGCCCTCCACGTCGATCTCCGCCCCCATGGCGCGCAGCCCCTGGATATGCAGATTGACCGGACGCGACCCAATGGCACAGCCACCAGGCAATGAAACATCAGCCTGACCGTAGCGAGCCAGCAATGGCCCCAACACCAGGATCGAAGCACGCATGGTGCGCACCAGCTCATAAGGCGCCTCGTAGCAGTTAATAGTCGTTGGGTCGATCTCAACGTTAAGCTTCTCATCCACGGTAATAGAAACCCCCAAACGCCCCAACAGAGCGATGGTGGTTGTAACGTCGTGCAGATGAGGTACGTTGCGAACAGTGACCGGGCCGTCCGCCAACAGTGTCGAGGCCAAAACCGGCAGAGCGGCGTTTTTAGCTCCTGAAATCCAGATCTCACCATCCAGAGGAGCGCCACCCGTAATAATCAATTTATCCATGAATTCAACCGCGAATCAGCGCGAAAATCTTACTGCTATCAATACAACTTTGACGCCTTTTACCCACATGAAAAACAAGGGCTTAAGACACAAAGTTTCCAGAACTGCATAGGATACCGCTTATGGAGTTTTTTTTTAAGTCTAAGAGAGGAATTTAGTGCGTGTGAAAGTGGTAATTCGGTGCATTTCACGCCATTAACACTAGCTGAACGTGCGAAACCCCGAATTATTACTCTGCCACCGTGGAACAGAGCAACTCTTCCACCCCGCTCAGCTGCGCCAGACCTCGCAGCTGATCTGGCATATTAAGATAATGAATGCGGGAGTTATGCGCCTTGGCGCGGCGTTCCCAACTGACCAACAGGGCAAGCCCGGCGCTATCGCTACGAGAAACCGCGGCCAAGTCCAGCTCCAGCGGCTGCCCAGCATCGAATTGGAGCTCTATATCCCCGACGAGAGAGGGCACGGACTCAAAGGTCAGCTCTCCTGCCAACCGCAACCTGGCAGGACCTTCGACATACAATTGGGCATTACTCATTAGTCGCCTGCGCGTTACGCTCAGCCAATGTTTTGATCAAGCTATCCAGGCCACCCTGGCGAATCTCTTTGGCAAACGAAGTACGATAGTTAGTCACCAAGCTTACACCATCGATCACCACATCAAACACTTTCCAGTCACCGCCATTACTGTGCAAACGGTAATCAATGGGAATAGGAAAACCACCTGCCTGCTCTACCTCTGTTTTCACCAAGGCTTGATCAACATCCGCTCCTGCGCGATACGGCAGATAGATAATTTCCTGATCAGCATATTCGTTCAATGAGGTTGCGTAGGTACGAACCAGCAGCATTTTGAACTCTTCGGTAAAGGCGGATTTCTGCTTAACATCAGCACGACGCCAATACTTGGCCAACACCATTTGTGACATGTACTCAAAATCAAAATGGGGCAGGATAATAGTATCGACCAGCTCGTAAATCCGTCCTGGCTGAGCCTTAATAACCTCTTTCTCTTCGCGCAGTTTGGCCAGCATCAGCTGAGAGGTCTCTTCCACCAGCACCTGCGGTGCTTTGCCAGCCAATGCGTGGGCGGGCAAAACAAAACTAAAGGCTAATAAAACAATTGCGACAATCTTCTTCATTGCATCATCCTCACTGCATTTTCCCCGTTGCCATATCCAGTCGCGCGACATGCATGTTGTAATCATAAGCGGTTTCCAAATAGTCGGACATCGCCAAGACATACGCTTGAAAGGCCATCATGACTTTATCGGCCTTTTCAACCCCTGCCTCAAAGTCTGTATAGGCGGCGATCATCCAGCGACGCGCGTTACGGCTTGCCTGCTCTAACTGATTAACCGCTTCGTGATACGCCTGCACCTGGTGATACTGCTCAGCAACTTGATACGGAATACCCGCACGAGCCAGATCGTTTTTCGCCAACAGGGCGTTTAGTTCGGCTTGGGCAGCTTTGGTTTTACCCTCGATCACACCGCCTTTCCAATCCCACTTCATACCGATGATAGGCGTCATACCTGCATCATTGAATGGATCGTAGATATAGGGATTCTCCAGACGATCACGCCCGGGTGCGTAAGAGAGCAAACCGACAACACCGGCATACACATTGGGCATAGACTCGGACTTGTTTGCTTCAACCAAGGCACGACGCGCCGTCAGCCCCTCACTAAGCTGCTTCATCTCTGGGCGCTCCACCATGGCGTGCGCTGTTAACTCTTCCAATGTCTCTAGTGGCAATGGCACAGGCCGAATGCGTCGCTCCGCCACCTCAAGTTCTGCGCCAAGGCCTTTACCCGTCACAACCCTCAAACCATCAAGCGCTACTTTCTCTAAGGCACTCGCTTGCGCGCGATATTTACCCAGCACACCTTGCCCGGCACGTAAGGCGTAAAGGTCTGACTGTTTAACATCACCCTCGCCATCTTCCAACCAGCCTTCGACCAGATCGATTGCACCTTGAAGGCGTTTATCAACATCCTCCAACAATAGGCGTCCATCACGTGCGGCAAGATACCCATAATAGGCACGCTTCACATCCAGAACAGTGGCCTGGCGTTGAAGTACCACATCCTGATGCTTGATATTGATATTGGCTTCAGCCGCTGCGGAATAGTTCTCGATTTTGCCAAAGGTGTAGAGCGGCTTGATGATACCCATCTCAAAATTCACCCAGCCGGTGAGCCCGTTAACGTCATAGCGGTCATCACGCAATTCACATTGCGTGCTAGTGCAGCCACCATCTTTAAAAATGCTGCCATCGATTTGTGGCGCCAAACCAACAAACACATTGGCATCGACATACCAGTCGCCGTAGCCTTTTACTTCGTCCAGCAAGCCTTGGGCTGCCTCGGCAATATAGCGGCGCTCTTCTATGCGCGGATCAGCATCCATTGCCAAGGCAATGGCCTGATCGAGATCAATGGTTTCAGCCGTCGCACTAAAGCTTGCACTTAATGCTAACAGCGCAAAAACCTTTTTCACTCATTACCCCCTTCAGCCGTCTTAAATAGGAACTGGCCGATTAATTCTTCCAACACCAACGCAGACTGGGTAATAGTGAAACGATCGTTTGGCTTCATGTTTTCCATATCACCGCCCGCCTCTAATGCAATGTACTGCTCGCCCAACAAGCCTGAAGTAAAAATACTGGCACTGGTATCTTTAGGCAGCTTGTCATATTGGTTATCAATGATCAGCGTTACAACGGCTTCAAACGTCTCGTCATCGAAGCTAATGCCGTCAACACGTCCAACACGCACTCCAGCCATAGTAACGGGCGCCTGCACTTTTAAACCGCCGATATTGTCGAAGCGCGCTTCCAAAGGGTAGCCCTCAACATCAGAAAAGGCACTGAGATTACTTACCTTCATGGCCAGGATAAATAACGCACCAATGCCTGCGGCGACAAATACACCAACAGCAATTTCCAACGTTCTACTGTGAAACATGAACGTAACCCCCTAATCAAACATTAATGCAGTTAATACGAAATCCAAACCCAGCACCGCAAGAGAAGTGTGAACAACTGTACGCGTGGTAGCGCGGCTAATACCTTCTGAGGTTGGCACCGTGTCGTAACCTTCGAATAGCGCTATCCACGCTGCGACAAAACCGAAGACAACACTTTTAATGACGCCGTTCAACACATCATCGTAGAAGTCGACGCGGTTTTGAATCTGCGACCAGAATGAACCATCATCCACGCCCAACAGACCAACACCGACAAAATAGCCGCCAAACACACCGACCGCACTAAAAATAGCTGCCAGTAACGGCACGGAGATAAAGCCTGCCCAAAAACGCGGTGCGATAACACGTTGCAACGGATCAACCGCCATCATCTCCATACCAGAGAGTTGCTCGGTAGCCTTCATCAAACCAATCTCGGCAGTCAACGATGTACCCGCTCGCGCTGCGAACAATACTGCCGTTAACACCGGCCCTAACTCTTGCACCAGCGACAGAGCCACCATAACGCCCAATGAATCTTCGGAACCGAAGTCGACCAGGGTGTTATAACCTTGCAAGCCCAGCACCATGCCAACAAATAAACCGGCAACAGCGATGATCAATAACGACAACACACCAATGCTGTACATCTGTTGCAGCAACAGACGAAAGCGTATAAACATGCCTGGCGAACCGGCCAGGACATACATCAGAAACAGATTGCCACGCCCCAAGCGCTCAAAAAAGCTCAGGCCGGTTTTACCCAGCTGTTGCAACCAGTTCATCATGAGCGACCACCTGCAAGCAGATCTTCAAAGTAGTCTTGCGCGGGATAATGGAACGGCACAGGCCCATCGGGCAATCCCTTCATAAATTGCTCTACCCATTCAGACTTGGTTTCCGCCAATTCATTCGGCGTGCCGTGACCAACCACTTTGCCGTTTGAAATAACGTAGATGTAATCTGCAATCGCAGAGGTTTCGGCCACATCATGAGAGACGACGATACTGGTTAAACCTAGCGCCTTATTAAGCTTATGAATAAGCTGCACCAAAACCCCCATAGAGATAGGGTCTTGGCCAGTAAAGGGTTCGTCGTACATGATCATCATCGGATCAAGCGCAATCGCACGCGCCATTGCCACACGTCTCGCCATACCACCCGAAAGTTCACTTGGCATCAACTGACGCGCACCGCGCAAGCCAACAGCTTCCAGCTTCATCAGCACCAGATCGCGAATCAGCTCTTCCGGCAGTTTTGTATGCTCACGAACGGGGAAAGCAACGTTATCGTAAACCGACAGATCAGTTAACAACGCGCCGCTTTGAAACAACATCCCCATGCGTTTGCGCAGTTGAAACAGCTTGGAACGCGACAGCTTGGCAACATTTTGACCATCCACTTCAATAGAACCGGACAGCGGCTTTAATTGCCCACCAATCAGTTTCAACAAAGTGGTTTTACCAGTACCGGAAGGCCCCATGATGGCGGTTACTTTGCCACGCTGGATATCCAGATCGACACCATCAAAAATTTTGCGAGAGCCGCGCTGAAAACTCAGACCGCGCACGCGCACCAACACATCATCAGAATAGTTATTTTCTGACATCGTTTGCGCCCGTTATTCGCCCGCCACAGTCATGCTAGAAAGCAGAATAGAGCCGGTGTGGATGTTGCCACGCTTGTCGACGTCGCAACCGATATCAACAATATCCATCAGCATCTGTTCGAGGTTGCCTGCAACGGTCAACTCCTCTACCGGATACTGAATTTCACCATTTTCCACCCAGAACCCAGCTGCACCGCGAGAATAATCGCCAGTTACAATATTAGTGCCGTGCCCCATCAACTCTGTCACCAACAAGCCCGTGCCCATTTCACGACACAGGGCATGCAAGTCTTTATCACCGGTTGTAATAAAAACATTACGTACGCCACCGGCATTACCCGTGGTTTGTGAATTCAATCTGCGCGCGGAGTAGCTATCCAACACGTAACTTTGCAATACACCATCTTTAATAAATGCGCGGTTAGTCGTTGCCACCCCTTCACGATCAAAAGGCGCACTGCTTGAACCTTTAAGCAGATGCGGACGCTCATCAATGGTAATGAATTCAGGAAAGACCTGTTTACCCAAAGCGTCCAACAAAAATGATGAACGACGATATTGAGCGCCACCGCGAATGGCACTAAAGAAACTTGAGATCAAACCGCTGGCAACTTCAGCACTGAACAGCACCGGCATCTTGCCAGTTTTTACTTTGCGTCCACCCAGGCGTTTAACGGTACGCTCTGCCGCCTTATGCCCGACGATATCGGGCGCTTCCAGTTCGCAGGCAGAACGAGCGGAGGTGTACCAATAATCACGCTGCATATTGCCGCCATCCTGGCCAACTACCGAACAACTTAGACCATGGCGGGTGCCGCCGTAGCTACCAACAAAACCGTGGCTATTACCGTACACACGATAAGATTGATGCGAACTGACACTGGCGCCATCGGAGTTGGTAATACGCTGATCAAAACTGCGCGCGGCAGCCTCACATTCCAACGCAATATCAACGGCTTGATCTGGCGCGATATCCCAAGGGTGCACCAGATCCAGATCAGGAATTGATTTGGCCATTAACTCTGCGTCAGCTAAGCCGGCATACTGGTCTTCAGCGGTATAGCGGGCAATGCGGCAGGCTGCGGCAACCGTGTCGCGAATGGCTGCCGAGCTAAAATCTGAAGTGCTGGCAGAACCTTTGCTCTGACCAAAATAGACGGTCACGCCAAGCCCTTTGTCATGATTGTGCTCAACCGTCTCAACCTCGCCCATGCGCGCGGTGACCGACAATCCGGACTCTATGCTCACCGCCGCCTCAGAGGCGCTCGCCCCTTGTGCCTTGGACTCTCTCAGAATATCCGCCACTACAGTCTCAAGCTGATCGCGACTATAGGAAGAGTTTTTGATGACTGGTTCTGTTGCTGGCGTATCCGCCATGTATGTACCCCTTATCAAACTGCTGCCTTAGCTGGGCTCATGCCCCCTCTCGGCAGTTTTCAACGTGCGATATGAGCACGTCAACATTAAAACTGTATTTTTATGTCGGCTTCGGTTACCGTTACGCCCATGTACGAAGATGACGAATACGACGACGAAGACTTTGTCAGCAAATCCCAAATAAAGCGGGAGATGCAGGCCCTACAAGACCTTGGACAAGAGCTGTACAAACTCTCACCTAAAGACTTGGCTAAAATTCCTTTGCCAGAAAAACTGGCCGAGTCCATCGCCCTGGCACACCGCATCACAAACCGCAGCGGTCTACGCCGTCAGATGCAATACATCGGCAAAGTCATGCGCACTATCGATGCCGAACCTATTCAAGCAGCGCTGGATAAACTGCGCCAAAGCAAAAAACAGGCTGCAGCCGAGTTCCATCAAATTGAGCGCTGGCGTGATCGCCTGATTGCCGAGGGCAATGATGCGCTGTCTGAGTTTTTAACTCAATACAGCCTGGCTGACCGCCAACACCTGCGCCAATTGATGATCAACGCGCAAAAAGAGGCCAAACAAAACAAGCCCCCAAAATACTCGCGCCAACTGTTCCGTTATCTGCGCGAATTACTGGAAGAGTAGAGACACCTCTACTCTTCCCGCTAAATCTTATGCCGTGGTACCGCCCACGGTGAGGCTATCCACTTTCAACGTCGGCTGACCTACACCCACTGGCACACTCTGGCCGTCTTTACCGCAAGTGCCAACGCCCGCATCCAGCTCCAGATCATTACCAACCATACTGATACGCGTCATCACCTCTGGACCATTACCAATCAAGGTGGCGCCTTTTACAGGATAGGTCACTTTGCCATTTTCAATCATGTAGGCTTCGCTGGCAGAGAAAACAAATTTGCCGGAGGTAATATCCACCTGGCCACCGCCAAAGTTTACGGCGTATATACCTTTATCTACTGAAGCGATAATCTCTTCTGGCGTATGCTGCCCTGGCAACATGTAGGTGTTGGTCATGCGCGGCATAGGCAGATGTGCATACGACTCGCGACGGCCATTACCAGTGCGCGCTACGCCCATCAGATCCGCATTCATCTTGTCTTGCATGTAACCAGTCAGCACACCGTTTTCAATCAACGTCGTGCATTGCGTTGGTGTACCTTCATCATCGACATTCAATGAACCGCGACGACCTTGCAAAGTGCCATCATCCACCACAGTGCAAAGTTCTGAGGCGACCTTTTCACCCACCCGACCACTGAATGCAGATGTTCCTTTACGGTTAAAGTCACCTTCCAATCCATGACCAACCGCTTCGTGCAGCAACACACCAGGCCAGCCTGGACCAAGTACCACTGGCATAGCACCCGCTGGTGCCTCACGCGCATCCAGGTTCACTAATGCTTGGCGAACTGCTTCACGCGCATAACCTTTGGCGCGATCTTGATCGATGAAAAACTCATATCCACTACGACCACCGCCCCCGGAAGAGCCTTGCTCACGGCGCGCACCATCTTCCACAACCACAGAGACACTAAAACGCACCAACGGACGCACATCAGCGGCCAAGGTGCCATCGTTAGCAGCAACCATCATCACCTTATGTGCACCGACGAGGCTGACCATTACCTGTTTAACACGAGGGTCCTGGGCACGCGCTTCGGCGTCCACCTCTTCCATCAAGGCGACTTTCTCTTTTTCTGTCAGCGTATCGAAAGGCTGGGCGACAGTATAAAGCTCATGCCCGGCACTCTTTTTCCACGCTTGTACGGACGCCTGCTGGCCCGCACGAGCAATGGCACGCGCACTGACAGCAGATTCCATCAACGCGGGTAGATAGATTTCATCCGAATAGGCAAAACCGGTTTTCTCACCGCTAATGGCACGCACACCGACACCACGCTCGATACTGTAAGCACCGTCTTTGACGATGCCATCTTCCAGCGACCATGATTCAAAACGGCTGTGTTCAAAATAGAGATCAGCGCCATCGATACCGGGAGCCATGGCATCAGCCAGGACCTTCTCCAGTTGTGACTCATCAAGGCCAGCAGGCGCAAGAATAATGTCGCGGGCAATATCCAGATGTTGGCTCATTCAGTTTCCCTTGGACCTGTTAACACTCAGCTCTGCTTTCCTAGCGACAACCAAGACGACGATGCGTAATGGCAGGCAGGCTGCGGCGAATGCTTTGCAGGCGTTCATGATCAATATCAGCAACAACAACACCAGAACCACGAAGCAAACGATCCATCACGTTGCCCCACGGATCGACGATCATGCTGTCGCCATGAGTTTCGCGACCGTTTACATGATAGCCGCCTTGGTCTGAAGCAATCATGTAACAGAGGTTTTCGATAGCACGTGCACGTACCAAGACTTCCCAGTGAGCACGGCCGGTGATCGCAGTAAAAGCAGAAGGCAATACCAACAGTTCAACACCATCATCCAGCATGGTGCGAAACATCTCTGGAAAGCGCAGATCGTAACAAATAGCCAGGCCCATACGGCCAAACGGTGTGTCGACCACAACGACATCATCACCTGATTCGATCGTCTCTGACTCTGTATAATTTTCACTACCGTTCTGCAAAGAGACATCAAACAGATGCATCTTGTTATAACGCGCAACCTGCTCACCCTTATCATTAAAGAGCAGACAGGCCGCCTGAATCTTGTCGTCGGCTTTGGCCGCCATAGGTACAGTACCACCCACCAGCCAAATGCCATGTTTTAAAGCTTGCTGCGCCAAAAATTCTTGAATAGGGCCTGTACCTTCTTGCTCGCGCACTTTGACTTTGTCGCGCTCAGTCATCCCCATGATGGCAAAGTTTTCCGGCAAAACGACCAAGCCGGCCCCTTTTTCAACAGCCTGAGCAATCAAGCGCCCGGCTTCTAACAAATTCGCATTTACATTAGGGCCAGAGGCCATTTGCACAGCGGCAACACGATTCCGATTCATTGCAACTCCACTTCGTCCTGACTAGGTACTTCTGACTCAGTCTCTTCAGCTTCTATGTCTGATTCAACTCTCTCGTTTACTTCTTTTTGTTGTTCTACTGATTGATTATCTTCCGGAGACGTTTGCATCCCATGCAGCATTTCTTGCGAATTCCACTCTTCTAAAATCAGAGCATCTGAATCCTGTGCATCTGGCGCAGACTCGCCCGCTTCATCCAAGGGTGAATCAATACCGATCTCATCTATATATAGTTCGGATTGTGCTTCAGGTTCTGAATGAGTGGAGACAACAACCAACTCGACACCTTCATTTTCAAACCCTGCTCTCAGCTCCAGTCGATCTGAAACAATACCCAACGACACCAACCATGCTTGCAACTCCTGACCCCATAGTTCACCAAACTCAGATTGAGGATGATGCAAAACCAGATAGGCTTCCGGATCTTCCATCAGCAATTTCACTGCTTCTGAAATACCGCTGTTGCTCAATACTGCTTCACCACTACGAGGAGACACCCAAAACTCAGCACCAACGACAGCCACTGGACGTTCAGCGGCCTGTACGATGGGAGTTAACAGGAGGAAAAACAGTACGGCGATATATTTCATAGCGCTGAGAATATCATTATTTCCATTCCAAATGGCAACTTGGGGCACATTGAGCAACTCACTATTGGGAGATTTGCGTCATCACTGGCGCATCCCAACTACCTGTAATGTGGTAGTAGATCTCGGTTGCTTCATCAATTTTATTTTTGAGCAGTTTTTCAACCAGCAACACCGCGGCACCCACACTGACACCACCAATCACCGCCCCTGCCAGTGGCAGACCTGAAGTCACATGCGGCACCACTTTAAGCTGCTGATCATAATCACGCGCAACCAACCCCACGCGACCAGTCAATTCTGCCAACGCAGCGGGACCATCCAACACAAAGTTTTCAGTGACCGCATTACCTTTGGCAATATCAAAACGACCGCGCATTACATCGAATGCCAAACCCTTGCCAAAAAAGTCCGAAAAATCGAGCATCAGCCGACGTGGTAGCGCCTGCACACTAAAGAGACCAAAAAAGCGTCCAGCACCTGGCTCCACCTCCAAAATACGGCCATCAGTTAAATCAAACTGGACCATACCTGCCATCGTTTTGAAGTCAGGATCCAGCAGCGATGCTTGCCATTCAAGATTAAAACGGGCTCGTCCCTGGCCATGCTTAATCGTTTCTGCATATCCAAAGCCACCCAGCAAGCTCCCCATGTCACGAATATCCATGGAACCGTCCACGACTGCGAGATGGGCACCGCCCGTTTTTTGCAGCCACTCACCTCGCATATTGACCACAGCGCGGTCTGAATTGAGGTATAACTTGTCTACCGTTAACCCCATCAAATGTCGCGTTGTTAACAGCTCTACCTGCCCCAAAAGCGCCTCGCCATAACGCCCATCAGCAGCTTTAACTTTTAACGGAGGCAGCTCACGAGGATCTACGTCCGTCGACTGATCCGCCACTCCCTCAACAGGTTCTTTAGCCACTTGGATATATAAACGCTCCATATCCATCTCAAGCGGTTTCTGGAAATCATCAGGGACTTTCACGTTTCCTTTCGCCTCGCGGCTATCGACATTGGCATCCCAAAAATCATCTCCGCGTTGCGCTTGCAACTTCACGTCATGTACTGCCTGGCCAAAGAGCGTTACTTGAGCAGCGGCCACATCAATATGTGTTACACCACCAGATGATTCGCCACTCTTAGCCGTACCTTGTTTATCACTCTCAAACAGAATGGGCCACCAGGCATCGGCATCAAAATGATTGAGCTTACCGGCAATACGAAACATTCCTGCCTCAGGCAAAACAGCCATGCTGCCTGCTCGCAACTCTGCACGATTAATTGCCGTTTCACCCGCTTTTCGTTTCAGTTCGAAAACACCCGTGATCTGCTCATCATCATAATCAAAACTCCATTTGGTCGCGTCCGCACCAAAATCTGCAAACAGTTCAAACGGCACGGCCAATCTTTCTGATTTGGAAATTTCACCGGGATAGGTAACCGCAACACCCTTCAAGTTGGAGCTAAGCTGCAAGAAGGTATGCGCTTCTTCATCGGTCTTGCGCACAGGAATTTCGAGCTTGGCCTGCCAAGCGGTATTCCCGTTTAATTGATCAAATACAATCGGTAGATCGATACGTTTCGCCAATGCAGTCAAACGTGTTTTGCCTTTTGCTTCGAAAACAATGTTGGACTTATCTTGCGGCAACTCATCGGTACGAATCGACAACTGTGCGGGCTGCCCCATGATCTCGGCCTTGAGCGTATCAGCACGTAAACCTTTGCCAGAAAAATATGCTTTGCCGTTAACTTTGTTGAGATCCACACCAAAATTTTTGAGATCAACAGTGCTATCTTCAAACGTCACCCAACCGTTTGTAACCACCCCATGACCGCCCTTAAGTGGAACCTGCAATGACAGCCCCAAATGGCTACGGCCATCTGCTTCTGCATCTTTGGTGATCACACCAAAACGTTGATTTAGAGGACTATCATCTAGAAAACGCACCAGGGTATTGGTATTACCACTCGCCTCACCATCAATCATCAGAATGACATCCGGCGTTGCACGAAAATTCTCTACTTCCACGCGCACATCGTGTATTTCTGCACCTGAGGTCATACCACTGCGTGCATTAATCTCCATACCATTAGCAACAAATGCCACTTCAGCATCGATTTTTTCTATGCGCGGCCAACCCGGCGCATAATCCAGCACACCATCATCTATGTTGAAGCGAATCTCAAAACGGCCTGAGTCATCACTGAAAGGAAAGTTTTTGATTGGCCCATGCAACACCATGGCGCCAGAAACCACATTGCCCTGAATGATACCGTGATCTAACCACTCTACTGTTTTTTGCGACATTTTAGTGACAGGCAAATAACGCCAGGTTTTACTGCCATCACCACGTTTGATATCTGCCAGCAGATTTACGATTGGCGAACGTTCGTCTTTAAACAAATCAATATTGCCATCGAGCTGAATATCCAGATCACTATTCGCGATCACCAATTCCTGTATATCAAGCGCAGTACCACTCTCTTCATACAACCAGCCCAAACGCCCAAACATAGAGCTAATTTCAAGCGACTCGCGAAACATACCTTGTGTATCCAGACTCGCGCGGCGCGTGTTCACAGTTGCCACACCGCCATGTTGATCCAGGTCAAGAAAAAAATCGAAACCATCCATGCCAGGCACTTTACGCCACGGATTTGCCCCGAGGTTCTCCAGCTCTGCGCGCACGTGATATTGCGGCGGCTGTTCCGGCTCCAGGCGCAGTTTTACATAGGCGTTATGAATATTACCGCGTGGGCGTGTTTGCGAAATTGCTGTGCGCACATCCTCTGGCACGGCTGAACTGGCAACAGCCAATTCAGCAACACTGGCCACATCCAATTCGGTAAACGCGATTTCAAACTCGCGCGCCTCATTGAGCTTGTTTTTACTGATGTGAATAC
>JBNKYV010000248.1:0-4226 GCA_050301075.1 Gammaproteobacteria bacterium | reverse complement strand
AGCGGAGCAAAGACAGTTGGAGCTATGAGACTGTTTAGTGGTGGAGCCCCCTTCGAGGGGGCATCCCTTTAAAGCCACCTTCTATGAAGGTGGTTTTTTACTGTTGCTAGGTGTGCTAGTGGATTTGCTTGCGTAGTTCCTCCAAACCATCCCAAAAAGCGGCAACACCATCGAGCATCTCATTACCGTGGCGAATAAAATCATCTTCATTGATTTTGCGAGAGAAGTAGAGTTCTTCCAACTCTTCTTGTGTATGCGCCGCATGTTGCGCTTCTATTTTGGCATGCCATAAAAAGAAGCCAAGTGGTAGTTTTGCATCCGTTCTTTGATTGTATTTTTCGAAACCAGTTACTAATTGGTCCCAGAATCCTGCGGCTGCCCAGTTTTCGACTGCATAGCTGGCGGCCTGTGAAGTCATGTAGTCTTCGCTACCATACAAACGGCTCAGCTCATCGCAGAAAAAGAGCGTGCTATCTGTACCGTGATAGCGTTTACCCATATCGTTAAACTCCATCCCCATCTGCTCACCCATCTTGAGAAGCCACTCAAAATGAGCGGCGCTGAAACGAAATTTTCCGCCCTCTACAGATCCTTCGGTTGAAACGATATCTGGGTCGGTTGATTCAACTGGCTTTGGTTTGTTGGGGTTGAAGATTACACCTATCTCGTTGGCGAGAATCTCTTTCGAGGCGTGCATCCCCTCTATCGTATCTGCGTTAATCATCTTTTTTAGTTGTGCGATGAGAAACAGGTTCGAAAAGACAGAGAACTGAACGACAAAGGCTTTTACCTGATTTTCATCCTGCTCACCTTTCTCAAACCATTTGCAGAACCGATTGTCGGTAATGATGCGGTGGGTGAGCAGTTCATTGTTGATCCGTTCCTGAAACTTGAGGAAGCTTTGCGCCTTATCGATACTGTAGCCATTGGCATGATCGTGTAGCGCTTTAAGTGAGGGTTCAGTTAAGCCCGAAATATGATGTTCCTCAGCGAAGCGTTGTAATTGTGGGTTCATGATTAGCTCTCCTCATGATCTGCTTGCATTTCAGGTGCGGCCAGTCGGAAGGACTCTAGCTCCATACAGTTGTCATAGATTTTCTGCAGGGTAGGGTAGTTATCTATATCGCAGTTAAATCGTTTTGCGTTGTACATTTGTGGCGCAAGACATATATCTGCCACGCTAGGTTGTTCTCCGAAACAGAATGTGTGTTGATGACCTTTGTTGGCGATCATCGTCTCAAGTGCATCAAGCCCCTCTTTGATCCAGTGGTGGTACCAACTCTGTTTTTGCGTGTCACGCAGTCCCATCTCAATTTGTAGGAAATTTAATACCCGCAAATTATTGAGCGGATGAATATCGCAACAGATGGCCTGGGCAACAGCGCGTTGTTGTGCACGTTGTTCTGGTGTGCCTGAAATTAATGCGGGTTCAGGGTATTTTTCTTCCAGGTATTCGATAATCGCAAGAGACTGGGTGATAGTAGTCCTGTCTGGACATTCCAACGCAGGGATGAGCCCTTGTGGATTGGTTTTCCTGTATGTGGGTTTGTGTTGTTCACCGCCATTTTTCAATAGGTGAACTGGGCATATTTCGTGCTCAATATTCTTTAGATTCAGTGCAATCCTGACTCTATACGCTGCTGAACTTCGAAAATAGCTGTAAAGGACTAGCTTTGCCATTTCCTGACTTCCTGGTGAATCGCACCAAAGATCGATTGGCCGGATTTATCCAGCATCTCGATGTGTATGGTGTCGCCAAATTTCATAAAAGGTGTTTTTGCTTCACCTTGGTCGATGATTTCCAATACACGTTTTTCTGCTAGGCAGGAACAGCCTCGGGATAGATCGGCGTTTGAAACAGTGCCGGAGCCAATAATGGTGCCTGCGGTTAATGGGCGCGTCTTGGCTGCGTGATGAATCAGTTGGGCAAAGTTAAATTGCATGTCTTGGCCTGCATCTGGGTCACCAAAGCGTTCACCATTTAACTGGCTGCGCAGTGGTAGGTTCAGTTTGTTCTCTTTCCACACTTCACTGAGTTCACTTAGGGTGACTGCTGCAGGTGAAAATGCGGTGGGTGGTTTGCCGTGTAAAAAACCAAATCCTTTCGCTAGTTCTGATGGAATCAAATTTCTTAGTGACACATCGTTAACGATCATCACCAGTTTGATGTGAGCCGCAGCATCTTCGGCGGATACACCCAGCGGTACATCATCTGTGATAACCGCAACTTCGGCTTCAAAGTCTATACCCCAAGCTTCATCTGTTGCGTAAACAGGATCATGGGAACCTAGAAAATAATCTGATCCACCTTGATACATCAATGGATCTTCCAGAAAGCTGGGTGGCATCTCCGCGCCGCGTGCTTTACGTACGCGCTCTACATGTGTGAGATAGGCGCTGCCGTCTAACCATTGATAGGCGCGAGGCAGAGGAGATGAAAGCTCTTTTGTGTTTATCGCGTTACCCGCGATTGCGCCGCTATTCAGGTCTTTATAGATCTCTTCAAGGCGGGGGGAAAGGTTATCCCAATCTTCAAGCGCCTCTTGCAATGTTGCAGCCACGCTTGGGGCTGTAGCGTAACGCTGTAGTGTTTTGTCGATCACTACTAAAGTGCCATCGCGTCCGCCGCTTTTGAGTGATCCTAGCTTCATCTTTTATTCTCCCTTCCATGAGTCTACATAGCCGTGCCATTCAACATCCTCTGGCAGCTCTGCCACTTGCAATGCATCACGTGTATCGATCATGACAGCGACTTCGTTGGTATCTCCCCGTTTTGTTTGGGTGCCGGCTTTTAACGCTTTGGGGTGTGGGCCGTGGGGAAATCCACACGGGTGAAAGCTCACCATGCCGGGATGAATGTTGTCGCGTGAGAAGAACTCACCGCGGTGATAGAAAATCACCTCATCGTAATCATCGTTGCTGTGAAAGAACGGCACTTTCAATGCACCGGGGTCACTCTCCATCGGACGAGGACAGAATGTGCATACGATAAAACGCGGCGCGACAAAGGTAGCATGTGCCGAAGGCGGCAGATGATAACGGTGGCTCATCAGCGGCCTTATATCGCGCCAGTTTATTTTGACGGGCATCAAGGTGCCATGCCAGCCGATGGCGTCGAGAGGATTATGTGGAAAGACAATGGTGCTAGAAATATCGCCCCGTTTTACAGAAACTCGCCATTCACTTTCATTTTGCTGCGCTTTGAATACGTCATCTATTTTTGGCGTATCGAGCATGGCCGGGTCGAAGATAGCGTGATGACCGACGATGCCTTTATCTGGTAATCCATAGCTTTCGTTGCGCGCTTCTATTGCGAGTATTTCCAGTTTCTCAGCACTGACTAAACGCCACATGGTGCCGCGTGGAATCATAACGTAGTCTCCATCGCGAACAGGCATATGACCATAGTCGCAATAGAAATGTGCAGAGCCATTATGAATAAAAAGCAATTCGTCGCCATCGGCATTACGCACCAGATGATCCATGGTGCCATTCAGTTGCCACAGGCGAATGTTTGTATGCGCATTGCTTAACAGTGATTGAGCCTGCCACAAACTTTGTGTGACGTGATCCAGTTTTGTTGTGTCAAATGCCCGCGGGCGTAAAGGGCCTTCAAAACTTTGCCAGCTGGTAGGTGGATGTTTGTGATACATCTCTGTAGCTGCGCCAAAAAAACCTTCGCGCCCTAGCTCACGTTCATAAGTATTCTCCGGCAAGTCCGCATGGGCTTGCCGTGAGGTAATACCTTCACTACGTGGCAATTCGATTTTGGCCATTAGATAACGCCTCGCTTCATCTGGTCGCGCTCTATGGATTCAAACAGCGCGCGGAAGTTACCTTCGCCGAAGCCTTCATTACCTTTGCGCTGAATGATTTCAAAGAAGATTGGACCGATGACGGTTTGCGTAAAAATTTGCAGTAATAGGCCGTGACCATGTATTGGATCGCCATCGATGAGAATCTTGTTCTTTTGCAAACGCTCCAGGTCTTCACCATGGCCAGGTAATCGTTCGTCCACTTTTTCATAGTAGGTGTCTGGCACATCCATCAATTCAACATTGTTGGCGCGCAGCATCTCGATGCTTTCATAGATATCGGTTGTGGTTAGCGCTATGTGTTGAATGCCTTCGCCGTGATAGACATCCAGATATTCTTGAATCTGAGACTTGTCATCTGAAGGCTCGTTGATAGGGATGCGAATTTTGCCGCAAGGGCTGGTCATGGCT
>JBNKYV010000247.1:0-9092 GCA_050301075.1 Gammaproteobacteria bacterium | reverse complement strand
AGCTTTTTGGAGTAGCTTTCGTCAGTGAGAAAGCAGCAACCGCCGGCGGGTTGTGCGTAATCGTCAAAGCCATATTGCGCCGCCAAAGCCATTTGCGGTTTGCGCGAGCGGCCATTGAAATCGAACATCTGGTCGCGAGTAATCCAGCCGTTCTCTTCTGGAATAGTTGCGGGCAGATTTTTGCCACATAAAGGTCTTACTAGCAGGCCTTTTGCACCGGAATCGCGCGAAACAACATTCATGGTGTCACGGCGTTGCGACATGGGGCGTTGACCGACCACTTCGCCCGTAATAATAAAGTCGAAGTCGTTTTCCTTGATCCACTCCATTGCCTTGGTGACCATAAAGGTCTTGCAGTCCAGGCAAGGATTCATATTTGCACCGTAACCGTGCTTGGGATTGATGAGTACATCTTTGTATTCATCGATCACATCAATAATGTGCAGTTTGATACCTAATTGTTCAGCAACCCAGAGAGCGTTGTTACGTTTCTGCTTCTTTTGGTCTTGTTTGCGGATGGCGTGGGTATGGCCCTCAACGCAAAAGCCGGTGAAAAAGTTAATGCCTTCGACGTATACGCCTTGTTCTTGCATGGCGCGTACGGCAAGCATTGAATCCAGGCCGCCAGAGATTAGGGCGACTGCTTTGACTTGTTTGGACATAGGGATATGGCTGTGGAAACTTCTAGCTAGGGTAAAGCGTATAAATATAGCAAAAATGAAGCGTTGAAGGGAGTTTCAGGCAGAAACACCCAGTTTTAAAGCCTGGTTTTAATGTTTACGTGATTGTGGCTGCGCTACTGGGGTTGATTGGCCGTTGTGTTGTTGAAGTGTGTTGAGTGCCTGTCCGCTGCCGGTATCTTCCCACAGTTCAAACGCCTCAAGCGGAGAAAGTGGTGTGGTTATGTCTCGATCAAGTGAGCGAATGGCCAGTAATACGTCCATCATGGCGACAAAATCACTCGCCAGTTGGCCGTATAGCTCGGTGCCGAGTGTGCGTTGCTCGTCATGGAGTTGTTGATAGGCGCTGCGGCCCAAATTGACGAAGTAACTGACGCGAACTAGCCTGCGCTGCGCAACTTTGGGAAAAAGGCCGGAAAAAAGCAGGCATTGGTCACCAACATCGCGTAGATCGTCGTGGCGACGTTGTCCCTGTTCGTTGCATCCGTTGAGAAAATCCAGTGCCATGATGCGGCCAAGAAACTCGGGTCTTTGCGTAAATCGCATCAATGTGAAGACAAGATAGCTCTCCAGTGTCTCATCAAGCGCGCAGTTGGCTCGGTCTTCCGCCTCTACAACCAGTGAGTGCCACTGAGAGGTAGCGCTGGATTCTGTCATAATTTGCATAGATGCCCTCCCTTATTCGCTGCCGAACAAAGCCTCTATTGTTAATAAAATCGGCAACTTGAGTGTGGTTCTTGAACGGAATATCTTGGATAAAACGAATTTGCCGCTATCATTAAGATTGAAGTCATTGAGCTTAGGATAAAAAGGGGAAAGGGATGTTGCTGAGACAGGCTGTAATTGCTTGCGTGTGTGCGCTAGGTGCGGTGGGGCAGGCGGCTGCTGAGTTGACGGTCTCCACGAGCGCTGAATTGGGATATCGTTACGATAGTCTTGATTGGAATATCGCTGGCAATACGAGTGGCTCCAATCCCAATATCCTGTCTGAGTTGCAATGGACCTCTATGGATATTCCTCAAGCGACGGTTCGGCTTGAACTTGCCTTTAATGAGTGGCGGTGGTTTGCCAGGGCCTCTGTTGGTAAGGTTGTTGAGGGTGATAATCAAGACTCGGATTATCTGGGTGACAATCGAACGTTTGAATTTTCCCGTTCCAACAATCAAGCGGGCGGCCATGTGGCCGACCTTCACGGTGGGGTGGGATACCGCATAGAGCGCCTGCAGCCATACAAAATCCAGCCCTATACCAAGCGCCATTACGTTATGCCTATGGTGGGGGCTTTTTATAGCAAACAAAAGCTGCGTATGACGGATGCAGTGCAAACAATAAGCGTTCCTCCTGATCAAACTCAGCCCTTGGGGCCATTTTCTGGTCTGAATTCAGTGTATGACACCGATTGGTGGGGGATTTGGGGGGGGATCTCATTTATTCAGGAAAGAGAACGCCGTAATTCACGTGTGGCGCTGGATCTTAAACTCTTCTACGGCGACTATTATGCGGTTGCTGATTGGAATCTGCGTGGAGATTTCAAGCATCCGAAAAGTTATGACCACGAGGCCGATGCAATGGGGGCTTCGTTTGCTCTAACCGGGCGTCGCGATTTTTCCCAACCGCTTTATCTGGCCTGGAGCGTAGACTATATTTTTATGCGCGCTACTGATGGCGTAGATACTATCTTTAAAGCCGATAACACCATCGAAAAGACTCGTCTGAATGAAGTTAACTGGGAAAGTTGGTCTGCCAATCTAGGGTTTGGAATGGATTTCTAGTGATTGGCTTGGTGCCTGGTACCCTCCCGCATCTTCAGCGGCTGCAATCTGCATCGCCCTAAGGGTATAATCCCACCCTTTGAATTTTTAGCAGAGCGTTAGACGAGGTTATCTTGGTTGCCAATAGCCAGGGCAGTGTTGCTGCCGACTACGACATATCGACTTTTCAGGGGCTGATTCTGGCCTTGCAACAGTACTGGGCCAACCAGGGCTGTGTGGTGTTACAACCTTACGACATGGAAGTAGGGGCGGGCACATTCCACACCGCAACCTTCCTGCGTTCTATCGGGCCTGAGCCATGGCGTGCTGCTTATGTGCAGCCATCACGTCGTCCTACCGATGGTCGTTACGGTGAGAACCCTAACCGCCTGCAACACTATTACCAATTCCAGGTTGTTCTGAAGCCTTCTCCGCTGGAGATTCAAGAGCTTTATTTGGGCTCGTTGAAAATGCTTGGTTTTGATCCGCTGGTTCACGATATCCGCTTTGTTGAAGACAACTGGGAGTCCCCCACGTTAGGCGCTTGGGGTCTGGGTTGGGAAGTTTGGTTGAACGGTATGGAAGTCACGCAGTTTACTTACTTCCAGCAAGTCGGCGGTTTGGATTGCAAACCAGTGACAGGCGAGATCACCTATGGTCTGGAACGATTGGCGATGTATATCCAAGGTGTAGACAGTGTTTACGATTTGGTATGGACGCGTGGCCCTGAAGGTGATGTGACCTATGGTGACGTGTTCCATCAAAACGAAGTGGAACAATCTGCGTACAACTTTGAACACGCCAATACAGATGCGCTGTTTCAGTGGTTTGATGCTTGCGAAGCAGAGAGCAATAAACTGATCGAAGCCGGTCTGCCGCTGCCTGCATATGAGCAGATGGTGAAAGCATCGCACACATTTAATCTGTTGGATGCGCGTCATGCGATCTCTGTTACCGAACGTGCGCGTTTTATCGGTCGTGTGCGTGCATTGTCACGTGCCGTAGCAGAAGCCTATTACGCAAGACGCGAAGCACTGGGATTTCCCATGTTGAAGGATAAAAAGCAGGGAGGGAAAGCCTAATGAGTACTCGCGATTTTCTGGTTGAGTTGGGTACAGAAGAGCTGCCACCAAAGGCGCTGTCAAAACTTTCTGCTGCATTCACTGCTGGTGTGATTGAAGGACTGGATAAGGCCGGTTTGAAACATGGTGAAGTACAAAGTTTTGCTGCGCCTCGTCGTTTGGCTGTTTACATTAAAGATCTAGCCGAAGGTCAGCCAGATAAAAAGACTGAGCGTCGTGGTCCTGCGGTACAAGCCGCTTACGATGACAGTGGTTTGCCTACCAAAGCGTTGCAAGGTTTTGCTCGTTCTTGTGGTGTTGACGTTGAACAGCTGGAAACCCTGGAAACAGACAAGGGTGCATGGTTAGTTCACCGCGGTGAAGAGAAGGGTAAAGCAACGCAGGCGTTGATCCCTGAAATCGTTCAGCAATCTCTGGATAAATTGCCGATTCCAAAACGCATGCGCTGGGGTGATCTGGCGGCTGAGTTTGTGCGTCCGGTTCACTGGCTCGTGTTGTTGTTCGATGATGAAGTGATTGATGCAGAAATTCTTGCAGTTAAGTCTGGTCGTGAGACGCGTGGTCACCGCTTCCATCATCCGGAAAATATTCATATCAGCGCACCTGCCGTATATGCATCCTTGCTGGAAACTGAAGGTCGTGTTGTTGCGAACTTCAATGACCGTCGTGAAGCAGTACGTGGACAGGTTGAAGAGGCGGCCGCCAAGTTGGGTGGTAAGGCAGTAATTGATGAAGCCTTGCTGGATGAAGTGAATAGCATGGTTGAATGGCCAGTAGCGGTTGCCGGTTCATTTGAAGAGCGTTTTCTCGATGTGCCTTCAGAGGCGTTGATCTCTGCCATGAAAGGGCATCAAAAATATTTCCACGTCGTCGATGGCGATGGCAAATTGATGCCGAACTTTATCACTGTATCTAATATCGACAGTAAAGATTTAAATGCTGTGAAAGCGGGTAACGAGCGTGTGATTCGCCCCCGCTTGTCAGACGCCGAGTTCTTCTGGAATCAAGATCGCAAACATAAACTGGCTGACAATGCAGAGACATTGAAAACCGTTGTCTTCCAAAAAGATCTGGGCACTGTGTTTGAAAAGTCAGAGCGTATCGCCACATTGGCGGGTAGCATTGTTGAACAGTTGGGCGGTCATCGTGCAGATGGTGAGCGCGCCGGTCGTTTGGCTAAGTGTGACTTGATGTCTGAAATGGTGGGTGAATTCCCTGAGCTGCAAGGCATCATGGGGCGTTACTATGCGCGTCACGATGGTGAAACTGATGCAGTTGCCGAAGCGATGGATGAGCAATACATGCCACGCTTTGCCGGTGATGAGTTGCCAAAAGGTGCTGTTGGTCAAGCTGTTGCGATTGCCGACAAGATTGATACGCTGGTGGGTATTTTTGGAATCGGTCAGCCACCAACAGGCTCAAAAGATCCGTTCGCGCTGCGCCGTGCCGCACTGGGTGTGCTGCGTATTGTGATTGAGCGCGGATTGGAGTTGGATCTTGCTGATATGGTGAATGAGAGTGTCGCTGCATACAGCGCGGCAGGTAAAAACTTTGATGCCAGTCTGAAAGATCAGGTCTTTGATTTTATGATGGAGCGCCTGCGTGTTTATTACACAGATACCGGTATTGCTGTTGATGTATTCGAGGCAGTTTCAACTGTGCGCCCAACACGTCCATACGATTTTGATCAGCGCGTTCGCGCGGTAAATGCCTTCCGTGAATTAGCAGAGGCCGAGTCTTTGGCGGCTGCGAATAAGCGTGCGTCTAATATCCTGCGTCAGGCGGGTGAAAAGGGTGAGCAACCGGCAGCGCTGTTGGATGCTTCGCTGTTGCAAGAGGCCGCAGAGCAAGCACTGGTACAGCGTGTGGCGGATGTTGCGACAGCTGTAAAACCTGCATTGGAGAAATTCGATTACACTGCCGCATTGCAAGAGATGGCAGCGCTGCGTGAATCTGTGGATGCCTTCTTTGATGAGGTGATGGTAATGGCTGAAGACGAAGCAGTGCGCTTGAATCGTTTGGCATTACTGAACTCATTGCGTAACCTGTTTATGCAGGTGGCTGATGTCTCCAAGCTGCAGAGTTAAGCCATGCGTTTAATCATTCTAGACCGTGACGGCGTTATTAACGAAGACTCAGACAACTACGTAAAGTCAGTTGATGAGTGGCAGCCGATTCCTGGCAGTATCGATGCCATCGCACGTTTAAGTCGTAATGATTATCGTGTGGTTGTTGCGACTAATCAGTCTGGTATTGCGCGTGGCTATTATGATGTAGAAACGCTCATGGCGATGCATGACAAAATGCATCACCTGGTAAACGAGGCGGGTGGTGTCATCGAGGCTGTTTTTTTCTGCCCGCATGGGCCCGATGATAATTGTGATTGCCGCAAGCCTAAGCCCGGTATGTATGTCGACGCGGGTGAGCGTTTACGTACAGACTTAAAAGATGTGCCCGTGATTGGTGATTCGTTACGTGATCTTGAGGCTGCTGAGGCTGTTGGTGCTCGTCCTATCCTGGTTCGTACTGGCAAAGGTATGCGCACGCTTGAAAAGCTGGGTGATGCGGCGCGTAATATGGAAGTGTTCGATGATTTGGCAGCGGCAGTGGATGCCCTGCTGTTGGAAGAGGAGTAATCCTTAAACTTTTAGGGAAAACATCATGCAGTATCTGCGCTCGTTAATCTTTTTCTTTACTATGGTTGTGTCGGTGATTCTGTTTGCACCGTTAGCCGTGTTGATGTTTCCGTTTCCATTTAATCTTCGTTACCGTTTTATCTCGTCATGGGGGCGCTTCAATATCTGGTGGTTGGGGGTGATATGCAACCTGCGTTATGAGATTGAAGGCATTGAAAATCTGCCCAAAGAGACGGCTGTCGTCTTTTGTAAGCATGCTTCTACCTGGGAGACGTTTGCACTGCAATGTTTTCTACCGCCGCAAACATGGGTGCTGAAGCAGGAGTTGTTGCGTGTGCCTTTTTTTGGCTGGGCGTTGGCGATGTTGAAGCCCGTGGCGATTGATCGTGCATCGGGGCGTAAGGCTCTTAAACAGTTGGTAGAACGTGGAACAGACTGTTTGGAGGATGGGCGTTGGTTGATTGTCTTCCCTGAAGGTACTCGTATGCCGCCTGGCAAGATGCGCAGGTTTGGTTTTGGTGCTTCGATGCTGGCTGAGAAGAGTGGACATCCCGTTGTGCTCATTGCTCACGATGCCGGCCACTACTGGCCGCGTCACGGCATGCTGAAAAAACCTGGTGTAATTAAAGTGAAGATTGGTCCAGTGATTGAGCCTAATGGTCTTAAAGCTTCCGAGATTAATGCCCAGGCAGAGCAGTGGATGATCGAGGCGATGACTGAGTTAACAGGTCAGCCTGAAGAGATTGTTGAGCGTAAGAAATAATCCCTACAAACCTTACGCTCACTTATTAGCAAATCATAAAAAGTTTCATTTCTTTATATGTCTGATCTATAGTCAGGCTTATGAGCGATCTTTTTAATAACCCTTTTATTCAATCTGCAGTTATACCTTTTGTCGTTAGCCTGATAATTGCGGTGTTATTACGCCCGCATGGTTGGGTGTGGGCCGGCTTTTCCGCGTTGTTGGGATTTGCGGCTACGGTTTATTTTGTGTCCGGGTTTGATTTTTTTCCGTTACGTAGCCATCGTAAGATACTGTTGCTTGGCTGCGGCGCTGTTGCTGTCGGTGTGTTGTTGGATCTGCTGCCGTGGCGCAAACTGGTTCCGGGTGTTTTGGCTCTGGCCGCTGCTGCGAGCGCTGTTTGGTTGCTTTGGCCGCGTTATTCTCAGTTGGAAGGTATGGAGCTGTGGGGCTTGTTTGTGGGGGGCGCTCTTTATGTTGGCTGGATGGTTGTGGCTTGCGAAGGCTTTAGTCGCAAACAAGTGCAAGCCGATGCAGCGGTATTTGCAATTGCGTTGGGTACCGGCGTGTGTGCATTGTTAGGCGCTTCAGCATTGTATGGTCAGTTGGTATCGGCGATTGCCGCTGCGGTGGGGGCACGTTTGTTAATGCATGCGGTTGGTAAGCCGGTTGTAGCTGGGGCGGTGATGGTCGTACCGCTTGTCTTTATCTGCGCGATGTTTGGTGTTGGCGCGATCGCATTTGCTAAATTGCCTTGGTATGTGCTGTTTATCCTGGCAGCTATACCATTGGCTGTGCGTGTGCCTGTTTCTGCCAGTGCGCCGCGTTTGTTGCAGTTAGCAATGGCGGTTGGTTTGGCAATGGTGCCTACGGCAGTTGCTATTTTTCTGACTTGGCAAAAGACAGGTGCACCGCCTATTTAAGATTGTTTGATTGGGGTGAGTTTTTTTGTTGTGTTTTTTAACGTTGAGGGGAGTTATGAAATGCGTAAGTTAAGTTTGGTTGCGGCTTTGTTGTTGCCGGTTGCTGCGGTGGCTTCTGAAAAGTATGAGATTGATCCTGCTCATACCTATCCTAATTTCGAAATCAGTCATCTTGGTTTTTCTACGATGCATGGCCGTTTTAATAAAACTACTGGGCATCTCACGATTGATTGGGATAAAAATACGGGTTCAGTTGATATTAAAATTGATGCGGCATCAATTGATACTGGGTTTGCCAAGCGCGACGACCATCTGCGCGGGCCTGACTTTATTAATGTTGCTGAGTTTCCTGAGATCACATACAAGTCTACTAGCGTGAAAATCAAAGGGGATAAGACTGCAACAGTAGAAGGCAAGTTAACTATTATGGATGTTAGCAAGCCTGTGACGTTACATGTGAAGGCAATTAACTGTGGCGTTCACCCTTTTAATAAAAAGAATGTTTGTGGGTTTGATGCCGAAGGTGAATTCAAACGTTCAGACTTTGGCGTGAATTATGGTCTGCCGGCCATCGGTGATGAGATGAAGCTGCATATTGAGGTTGAATCGATTCGCCAATAAGACGAATATCCCAAGCGGTGTTGGATTACGCCGCTTGGGGTTAACTTGCTAGCGGCTCTACTTCTGCCTCTTCTTCAAATGGAATAATGGTTGTTGCAGATGATATATCTGCACAGGTAAGCGAGTTGATCAGCATGGAAACATCTTCTTGTTTGCGTGCATCGATGTAGTAGATGGGGATGAAAAAATCCATCTCTTGCATGATTTCTCTGTAGTGAGATATTTCCGGTGTTGGTGATTGGTCTGACCGTGTGACAGCAACCATGAGTTGCGAGTCGTTTGCATATTCTCTAAAGGTATTAATAAAGAACTTCAGGTCGTGCAGTGGATTCTCACGCGTATTATTTAGCAGCAGCAAAATGCCCAAGGCATCTTTACGCAAAATCTCCCACATGAAGTTGAAACGTTCTTGTCCTGGCGTGCCGTATACATGAACACGATCACCATTGTTCATGGTGAATGGGGTGTAGTCCATGGCTACGGTTGTGTGCGATTTTCGATTAACGGTTACATCGCTCGCTTTAACATCAGTATTAATGGCAGTGCCTCCGCTGATGGATTGAACAGCGGTAGTTTTGCCTGCGCCAACTGGACCAACCAGGAGAATTTTGCGCTCTTTCATTAGATTAAAATGTCCTAACATTAGTGGCTGTTGAT
>JBNKYV010000246.1:0-21742 GCA_050301075.1 Gammaproteobacteria bacterium | reverse complement strand
CCTGGCCTTTAAGGTGCCAGAGGTCGCGCCACATTTTTCGGGTCAGAGCTTTCATGCTGATTGAGCAAAAAGGCCTTATTGTTTAAAGGAAAACGCGTATTTTGGTTGATTATCCGCCTAATGTCGCGTCATGACTACACTGGTATGAGAGTGCTATATACAGATATTATGAAATCTGAATTTGAGCATAACTGCGTGTATGGATGCTCTGCACGCTTCTATTTTTATTTTAAAGCGGGATAGATTTTGACTGAGGGAGATCAGGCATATTCTCGGCGCGTGCTGAATGAACAAACCCGGATGCTGTATGAGGCCGGGTGGCTAGCGTTGTTAGCTGCCTTGTTGAATGGTTTTATCCTTGTCTTCGTTTTATGGTCTGTGGTTGATCACCAAAATCTGGTGATTTGGTTGCTTCTGTTGTTATGGATTACCTCGCTACGTTTGCTAAATTTTGGTGCCTACTCCAAGCGGGTGCCGCGCGCGGAAGAGGCGGACTTATGGGCGCGGCGTTATTTATGGGGCGGCTATGCCTCTTCATTATTGTGGGGCGGTGCTGTTATTTTGCTGTTTCCTGCAGACTCCATTGGCCATCAGGCCTTTCTTGCTTTTGTCGTCGCGGGTATGTGTGCCGGGGCGGTAACCTCGCTCTCTTTTTTGAAAGGGCCTGTTCTCGCGTATTTAATTTGCACCTTAGTGCCTTTGTTGGTGCAGTTTATAAATCTGGGATCAACGTTGTCATTCGCCATGGCGACGATGATTGTGCTGTTTTTGGTGATTACCGTCACCAGTGCATTGCGTATCTATAACAATACCAAGCTCAATATTGAATTGCGTTTTGACTCCATAGACAAAGAAAAAGCTCTGCGCGAAAGCGAAGAGCGTTACCGCACGATTTTTGAATCTGCACCATTGGGTGTTCTTCATTATGATGATAAGGGTGTTGTATTAAGCTGCAATCCAGCATTCACAAATCAGTTAGGTAATAGTGATGAAATGGTGTTGGGTGAGTCTCTGTTTGTCACGTTAAGAAACGAAGATGCGCAACAGGCCTTGCGTGATTCGCTAAGAGGTGAATTGGGCGTATTCAGTGGTGATATATCAATCCCCGATCGTGCGCCTATTTACGTGCGCATCTTTTTTCGTGGTATTGCCTCAGATGAGCGCCATATCGAGGGTGGCGTGGCAATGGTTGAGGACTTGACTGATGAAAGACGTGTTGAACGCCTTAAAAACGAATTTGTGTCTACTGTCAGTCACGAACTACGCACACCGTTAACTGCTATTAAAGGCGCATTGGGATTGTTGGCCAGCGAACAGGTTCGTCTGCAATTGGATACAACGGAGCAGTTGATCGACAATGCCAACCGTAATACAGAACGTCTGCTGGCGTTGATTAACGATGTTCTGGATATCGATAAAATTGAGCAAGGTAAATTGGAGTATCGATTCAGGCCTGTGAGAGTGATGGCCTTTGTAGAAAAGGTAATAGATAACAACCTGTATTACGCGAATCAGCATGAAATAGGAATTGTGCTGGCAAAGCGTATTTCTGAACGTACGATTGAGGCTGATGATCAGCGCTTAATGCAGGTGCTGACGAATTTAATATCTAATGCCGTAAAGTTTTCGCCCAAAGGTGCTGCGGTGGAGATTTTGGTGAGTGAGCGCCAAGCAGGGCGTGAGGTTTGTATCTCCGTTCAGGATCATGGCGATGGTATTCCGCCTGAATTTCAGGACAAACTTTTTGACCGTTTTACCCAGTATGATGCTTCTGATATCCGCAAAGTTGGGGGGACAGGCTTGGGCTTGAGTATTGCTAGAGCCATCGTGGAGCATCATCAAGGACGCTTGGAGTTTGAAAGCGAAGTTGGGAAAGGGAGTCGTTTCGATATAATCTTGCCTGGCGTGTAGTTTTAGACGATTAAACGGTAAGGGAAATTCCATGTGGGTCGGGCGAGTGAGTGGTCACGCACTATCAAATATTGCGTTGAGTATGGCGGCATTGTGCTGCTCTGAAGTGGCAAACGCAGCCTTTGTACAGATTGCGGAACACAGCCCGGCAGGTCTGGGAAATGGTTTTGCTGGTGGTGCTGCGATTGCCAGCGATGCGTCAACTGTTTGGTTTAATCCCGCGGGCATGACGATATTAGATGATGACCAGTTTATTGCCGGTGGTTATCTGGTGTTGACCTCTTCAACCTATAACGATGCAAATTCAACCACCGTGTTAACAACACCAATGAATGGTAGCAATGGTGGTGATCCTACGGAAAATGCATTCTTGCCTAATCTGTATTACACAAAAAAATTAACGAATGACACCTCCATTGGAATTGCTGTAAACGTGCCTTTTGGTGTCGCCGGTGAGTATGAGCGTGATTGGGTTGGGCGTTATCACTCCATCCGTTCTGAGATACGTACACTCAATATCAATCCGGCTATTGCTTATGAGTTTAATGATCGTTTGTCGGTTGGGGGCGGTATCAGTTATCAACGCATGGACTCTGAATTGAGTCAGGCGATTGATTTTGGCACTCTCTGTGTTGCTACTCAGGCGCCAGCTGTGTGTACAGGGTTGGGGCTCTCTTCTCAGAATAATGATGGTTTAGCTGTTATTAAAGCAAAGGATGATAGTCTTGGCTATAACCTTGGAATGTTGTGGCTGCTGAATAACGATACGCGTTTTGGTTTGGCCTATCGCTCTAAGGTTAAGTACACCCTTGAAGGCACTAACGACATCACAACCTACGACGCAGGTGCTGCAACGCTGGCCGTAAACCCCGCGTTAAATCTAGTTGATAGCGGTGCGCGTGCAGATGTGACCATGCCTGAGTTAATCTCGCTCAGTGTCTATCACCAAATCAATTCGCAATGGTCTGTGATGGGGGATATTAGTCGCACGCGTTGGAGTCGCATATCTGAATTACGCATTGTGTTTGATAATGGCGCAGCTGACTCTGTACTCTCGTTAGATCTACAAGACGTTAATCGTTATTCAGTTGGCGTGATGCATACGCCGGATAATCACTGGTGTTATCGCGCAGGTCTTGTCTTTGATAATACGCCAACGCCTAATGCCGCAGTGCGTACACCGCGCATACCGGATACTGATAGAACCTGGGTAGCATTGGGGGCGGGTTATGAAAGCAGCGAAAGATTGAGTTTTGACTTTGCTTACGCATATTTAAAGTTTAAAGATGCATTTATAAACAAGAGCATGGCCGATACTGAAAATACCTTTCGTGGAAATTTAGTGGGTAATTACAAGACTTCTATCAGTATATTTAGTGCGCAGGCTCAATGGCATTTTTAGAAAAACTTCTAACAGTTTAATAGGTTATAACCAAATTAAAATTGAGGTTTGAATCGCCGATATATTACTTAGTACCCGATATATTTCGGGAGGGTATATGTATCACGGCGAACGCTTTAATTGTATCAGTCACTTAGTCGGAACCATCGCTTCAGCAGCAGGTTTAGTGGGATTGATTTATATCGCCGTACAGCAGGGTGATCCCTGGAAGATTGTTAGCTTTACCCTATATGGCATTACGTTGTTTCTACTTTATCTCATCTCAACGCTTTATCACGGTTCGCGTGGCCGCGCGAAAAAGGTTCTGCAAAAGCTCGATCACTTTGCCATCTATTTGTTGATTGCCGGGAGCTATACCCCGTTAACACTGGTGACGCTGGACGCTGCATGGGGATGGCCCATGTTTACTGTGATATGGGGATTAGCTGTAGCAGGGATTATTGTCGATGCCTATTCGCTGAATGAGCGTCGTATGATTCCCATGGTGTTGTATTTGGTGATGGGGTGGATGATTCTTGTTGCCATGTACCCACTCTCTAGCGCATTGCCGTTGGGGGGCATTGCATGGCTCGTGATCGGTGGCCTGTTTTACACCTCAGGCATCGTTTTCTATTTGCGTGATAATGTAATGCAGCATGCGCACGGTATTTGGCACCTGTTTGTGCTGGCGGGTAGTGCGTCGCACTATGTCGTTGTAGCTGTTTATATTTAAGAAAACCCTTAAATACCTTTCTTTATTTCTCTTTTCGATTTACTGCCTGCTCCTGGTGAAAGTGGTGGTCGTTGCATTTGTATGCCTGTGATCGTGGAAAGATTCTGTTGTTCCTGATATTGTTCGCGCGTGGAAAAAATCGAGTTTTAAATAAAATTGGAGGCAAAATGTATCGGGGTGTAGGCGTACTATTGGCGTCAGTATTTGTTATATCCGGTTGTACCCATAATATTCAGATGAATCCGAATTTGGATGAGATCCGTAGTGTGGAGATTCAACGCACGATTGATAAAAATGTTGGTTATTTTATTTCGCAAAGCGATAAGGCTAAATCAGTTGCCACACCTGGCGGCGGTGGAGATAAGGTTGGATATAAGCCGTATGCTGATTCAGAAGCAGCGCTTAATACTGTGTTATCAAAGATATACGCAAAGGTTTATTCAGTTCCTTCGTTGGATGACCAAGAGTATTTAAAAAGCAAAAATATTAGTTACATCTTTACGCCTGAGATTGTTACTGACTCCAGCTCCAGCAGTGCTTTTACATGGCCGCCCACAGATTTTAGTGTTGAGTTAACCTGTACGGCTGTTGATCCGGCAGGAAAAACTATTTGGAGTAAGAAGGTTGTTGGCGAGGGCGTTGCCCAGTTTAGTGAGTTTAAGAGTGATTTTTCGCTTTCGGCAAGGCGCGCAACAGCAGATGCTTTCAAAAAGCTGATGCAAGAAATATCAAGCGCTGAGGAGTTATAAGCATTATGACTAATGGATATTCAAAAGGATTGGTTGCTGGTTTTTTGGTGCTTGCTTCCATGTTGTCTGGTTGTTCAATGATGGCTCCAAACTACCAGCCAGATCTTGAATTAGTGAATGAAATGAAAGACTTTGATCTTGCCAAGATGAAAACTGGAGGTTTCTCTGGTGACGAAGCTCAAGTGACTAAAATTTCACTTAGGGGGAGTGCATTAAATTCTCCTTATAACGCTAAATATTCTGATTATCTTAAGGTTGCAGTTGCAGAACAGTTGAAACAGGCAAACGTTTGGGATGAAAACTCAACGATTGTGATTTCAGGTGAACTATTAAAAAATTCACTTAATGGAAATGGTATTTCAACGGGTGAAGCTGATATCGGGGCGTTATTTGTCGTGACGAAAGATGAGCAAGAGGTGTATCGAAAAGAGCACTTAATTCACCATGAATGGCCGTCGTCGTTTGTGGGGGCGATTGCAATACCTAATGCTGTAAACGCATATCCGGTTGCAATGCAGAAGCTTATGCGCGCATTTCTGTTGGATCCAGATTTAATAGCGGCGTTAAAGTAAGTGACAGCTGCGTTGACCTCTCTTTAGAGCGAGATGGTCAACGCAGCTACTTACCAGCTGATCTCTTGCGGCGAAATTTTCGCTTTGTTGATCTCTATTTTACCAATCGTTCCGCCACTCAAATGAATAACACGATCAGCCATTGATGCGATGGCTGCATTGTGGGTAATCACGGCTGTAGTGGTGCCCAGTTCTTGATTGATACGCTGAATAACCTCCAGCACCAATATGCCGGTTTTTACGTCCAACGCGCCTGTGGGTTCGTCACACAGCAATACCTCTGGGCGTTTGGCTACGGCGCGGGCAATGGCAACCCGTTGTTGCTCACCACCGGAAAGCTGTGCAGGAAAGTGGTCCATGCGTGCTTCCAGGCCAACCAGTTTTAGTGCCTTTTCGGGGGACATTGGGTGATTGGCAATCTCCGTGACCAGCGCAACATTCTCACGCGCGGTGAGGCTGGGGATGAGGTTGTAGAACTGAAACACAAAGCCCACGTGCTCGCGGCGATAGGTGGTGAGGGCGTTGTCATCGTAGATGCTGAGATCATGGTCGTGGTAGTGCACACTGCCGCTGCTGGGCGTGTCGAGCCCTCCCAGAATATTGAGCAGAGTGGACTTGCCGCTACCTGAGGGTCCCAGTAGTACCACAAACTCGCCTTTATAGAGCTGTAGATCGACCCCTTGCAGCGCTGGCACCTCCACCTCGCCCATGGTGTAGATCTTGGTTACCCCTTGAGCCTGAAAGACGATTTCAGTCGATGGGGTTGGATTGTTGGTTGTGTTTGCTTCACCCATAACAGCAGTGTAATCGTTTATCCGTGGTTTTTCAGTGCTTCAGCACTTGTTCTCATTATTTGGATCGGATGCGCAACTGGTTGAAAGTAAGGTTTTTTTCTCATAATCGTCAGGACAGGATAGAATTCTCTGTGTTAAGAATTGGGTTTTGGTTGCAACTTCATTTAAAATTTAGCGTCGCATGGAGTATTTAAGGTCCGTAGACCCTAGAATAAAAAAATCAAAAGGCCTTGCTGCTCCCATAAAATATGCGGGATATAACTAATAAAACAGGAGTTAAAGATGACAGTACTTGTGATCGGCGCAACGGGTAACGTAGGGAAAGACGTGCTCGCCGGTTTGGCCGCCAAAGGGGTTCCCGTGCGCGGTATGACCCGCTATTCAGCAAAGCTTGAGAATTTTCCCGCAAGCGTTGAAGGCTGTGTTGCTGATCTGACTGCGCCAGGCAGTCTGACAAAAGTATTTTCCGGCGTTGAGACGGTGTTTATGTTGACACCGCTGAGCCAGAACGAGATTCAGATGGGGCTCAACGCTATTCGTGCGGCCACTATGGCCGGCGTGAAAAAGGTTGTTTATATGTCTGTACCTCATCCAGAGGGTTCAGACGCTGTTCCGCACTTCAAAAACAAAGTGTTGATCGAGAAGAAGCTGCAAGACAGCGGCATGGCTTACACCATTCTGCGCTGTAATAACTTCTATCAGAACGATTTGTGGGGCCAGGCTGCTATTATGGCGTATGGCACTTATCCGCAACCGATTGGCAACATCGGCCTGAACCGTGTCGATGCGCGTGATGTGGCCGACGCTGCGATCAATGCCTTGATGAGTGATGAGTTCGATAACCAGGAGTTCGCTATTAACGGTCCTGATGTTCTGACCGGCGAAAGCTGTGCAGCGGCGTTTTCAGAAGCTCTGGGACGTCCGATCAATTACGCAGGTGATGATCTGGAGAGCTGGGCCAAGCAGTCTCAACATATGATGGCTGCCTGGATGGTGAGTGACTTCAAAGTGATGTACGAATTCTTCCAAGCTAAAGGTTTGCAAGCGACGGCTGAAGAGCTGGAGGCCCAAAAGGCTGTTATTGGCCACGAGCCGCGTAGCTTTGCTGATTTTGTCGCTGGTTTGGCCAAAGCTTGGTCCGAATAAGCCCAAAATAGCGCCTAATATGCTTAAAGCCCGCCCTGAGAGCGATCCAGGGCGGGCTTTTTTGTCTCTGTGCTGTACAATAGCGCCCCTTTATCGCAGTAAATAGATCCTAGGAACAAATCTTATGTTAACCACCGCCAATATCACCATGCAGTTTGGTAGCAAACCACTGTTTGAAAATGTCTCCGTTAAATTTGGCGAGGGCAATCGCTATGGTCTGATTGGTGCCAATGGCTGTGGTAAGTCCACATTCATGAAGATCCTGGGCGGCGACCTGGAGCCGACTCATGGCAACGTTAGCAAAGATCCTCACGAGCGCATTGGTAAGCTACGCCAGGATCAGTTCGCATTCGAAGAGTTCTCGGTGATTGATACCGTTATCATGGGACACGCCGAATTGTGGGAAGTGAAAAAAGAGCGTGATCGTATCTATTCATTGCCTGAAATGAGTGAAGAAGATGGCATCAAGGTCGCTGAGCTGGAAGGCCAGTTTGCCGAGATGGATGGTTATACTGCTGAGTCGCGCGCGGGTGAATTGCTGTTGGGTTTGGAGATTCCTACGGAACAGCATTTTGGCCCTATGAGTGAGGTTGCACCGGGTTGGAAGCTGCGTGTCTTGCTGGCGCAGGCGCTGTTTGCTGATCCAGACATTATGCTGCTCGACGAGCCTACCAATAACCTGGATATCAACACCATTCGTTGGTTGGAAGACGTGCTGAATGCACGCAACTGCACCATGATCATCATCTCGCATGATCGTCACTTTCTAAACAGCGTTTGTACGCACATGGCGGATTTGGACTACGGTGAGCTGCGTATCTATCCTGGTAACTATGATGAATACATGCTGGCCTCTACCCAAGCGCGTGAGCGTCAGCTGTCAGATAACGCCAAGAAGAAGGCGCAGATCGCTGAGTTGCAGCAGTTCGTGGCGCGTTTCTCGGCCAATGCCTCTAAAGCCAAGCAGGCGACTTCGCGTGCCAAGCAGATCGAGAAGATTGAGCTGGACGAGATCAAACCCTCTTCACGTGTGAATCCGTTCATCCGTTTTGAGCAGGAGAAGAAGCTGCATCGCCTGGCATTGGAAATCGAAAACGTTAGCAAAGGTTATGATGATGGCTCGCTGTTCAGCGGCCTGAATCTGATGTTAGAGGTTGGCGAGCGTGTGGCGATTATCGGGCCAAACGGTATCGGTAAATCCACCATGTTGAAAACATTGGTGGGCGAACTGACGCCTGATAGCGGTATCGTAAAATGGTCAGAAAACTCTAATGTTGGTTATTTCGCGCAGGACCACGCAGCCGATTTTGCTGAAGATAAAACACTCTACGATTGGATGGATGATTGCAGTAGCCCTGAAGATGACGAGCAGGTGGTACGCGGTATTCTTGGTCGTCTACTGTTCTCGCGTGATGAGATCGGTAAGTCTGTAAAGGTAATCTCTGGTGGTGAGCAGGGCCGTATGCTGTTTGGCAAGCTAATGCTGCAAAAACCTAATATCTTGGTGATGGATGAGCCAACTAACCACTTGGATATGGAGTCTATCGAATCACTGAATATGGCGCTGGAGCAATATCCTGGTACGTTGATCTTTGTTTCTCACGACCGTGAGTTTGTATCATCACTGGCAACACGTATTATCGAATTGACGCCAACAGGCGTGGTCGACTTCATGGGTAGCTACGATGACTACCTGCGTAGTCAAGGCATCGAATAACGCTTTGTGTGTTTGAACAAAAGGGCCGTTAAGGCCCTTTTGTTTTATGGCATGCCGCGCTCTTTCAAATAATTGGCAAGGCGCGCATCTGTTTTCAGAATGTGCTCAATCAGCCAGCTCTTCAGATAATCCAGCAGCTTGTCTTCAATCAGTTCGTTATTCTCTTCAAAGCGTTGTGCGAGCATGTCGACTTTTTTCTTAAACGATTCGTGCTCTTTTCTGTGCACTTGTAATTCAGGGTAATCGTAAGCGCGCATCAGTTCTTCTTCGACGAAGAAATGGGTTTTGGTGTAATCCACCAGACCAACCAATACTTCGTGGATGGTTTTTGCGTCGTGGCCTTCATCAACAGCGGCTTGAAGTGCATTGATGCAGGAGAACAGAACCTCGTGCTCCTGATCCATTAATTTGTTTCCTACCTTCATGGTGTCCGGGTATTCCTCAAATGACATTTCTTTTACCTCCATGTCTTATTGTTTGGGAATTTCGGTAAGCAACTAATAGTTATACTCTCATTCACGGAATGTGTCCTGTCATGAGGCGCTATTGTTTAGTAGACCGCTTTAATTATGACTCTCTTAGCTATTATCGGCTGGGGGACAGCCAATATTGATTGTAGATCTGTATACTTTTGATATTTAACCCATTTGGAGGTTTTGGGTATGGCCAGTCTGTTGGGTATAGCCACCCACGCTAGAAAACGAGCACCGCTTGAAACCAGGCAGAGCGCGGAGATAACGCTGGAAAAAGGTGTTGCCGATGACTTTCGCGGCAAACCTGGCGATCGTCAGGTGACGGTATTGACCCAGGAGGGCTGGGGGGCTGCGTGTACAGAGGCAGGCGTTGATTTGAATTGGTTGGAACGTCGCGCCAATTTATTGATCGAAGGGTTAGATCTTAAAGAGAGTGCCGGCAAGGTATTGGTAATTGGCGGTGCCAAGTTGTTGATAACGCGTGAGACTGACCCTTGTGAGCGCATGGAAGAGGCATACAAAGGCTTATATGAAGCTATGTTGCCTGACTGGCGTGGTGGTGTTTGTTGTCGAGTGATCGCAGCGGGTGAGATTAAGTTGGGCGATAAAGTGGAGCTGTTGGATGAGTAATGAAGTCACAGAACAGCAAGCGTTGGATGCTGCGCGCAACTGGGTGGAGCGTGTCGTGATCAAACACAACTTTTGCCCTTTTGCCCATAAGCCCGCCAAGAATAATGTCATTCGTTATACAGTCAGTATGGCGGATAGCGAAGAGGGGCTGGTTGAGGATCTTATCGATGAGCTGATGAAGCTACGCGATGCTGAACGTGGCGAGCATGAAACTACCGTGTTGGTGGCGCCGAACTGCCTGCATGATTTTCATGACTACAATCAATTTCTCGATTTGGTGGATGTGCTGATCCAGCAGTTCAATCTGGAAGGTATTATTCAGGTTGCTAGCTTCCATCCCGATTATCAGTTTGGTGACCTTGAGGCTGATGATGTGCGCAACTACACCAATCGAACCCCGTATCCAATGTTTCATTTGATTCTTGAAGAGGATATTGAGCGCGCGCGCAATACCTATCCGGATGTGGAAGCAATACCTGAAACCAATATGCGTGTGTTGGAAGAGATGGGGTTGGAAGAGGCGAGGCGCCAATTGGCTGCATGCAAAGCAACGGTGACTAAGAAGAGTTAGACGTTGTTTGTAACTCAACTTGCCTGAATGAGGTCTTCCAGGGCTTGTTTAGCTTCGCGAAATTTTGGCCCGGCGTTATTTGCGGCGTTGTCGCGGGCACCGGCAAAGTCTCCTGATGTTACGCGAGATAGTGTGATTGCCCTGGCATCGGTAAAAGTAATCCACTTGTTCCAGAAGTGGTTGGCCATGTCGCTGTTTTTTCCAAAAACGGCACTGTTTCTGTATTCATTCCAGAGTGAACTGATTTTTAAATCCAGCTCTTTAATGTTGGCAATTGGGGTGCGTACCTCTTCCTGATTGGTTACATTGGTTGTCAATACCGCATTCATGCGTATTTGAGTGATTGCATGGAGAAGCTCATTTAAGGCATTACGCCCGTTAACGCTGTATTTGTGCGATGCTTCTGACAGTGCAACAGCTTGTGATAACAGCTGGTAAACACCCACGTTGGCGTGGTGGATGCTGTTGTTAATTTCATTGGAAAGATTAGATATTTCCTGTGTCAATTGCAGGGTTAGTCCGCTGTTCTCATTTTGTTGATCTGTGACGGCTGCAATTTCATTGGAGCGCGAATCAATGGTGCCCGAGTTGTCGATGATCTGGGAAAAAATTTGAGAGGCGTTATCCGCTTTTTCAATACACTCGCTCACACTGTCTTTGTTAGCCTCCATTTGATGAGCCACCTCGGAAGTCTCTTTGCGAATAGCTGCGACCATCTCTGAAACCTGTATCGTGGCGTCGTGTGTGCGTTGCGCCAATGTTCGCACTTCGTCCGCCACGACAGCAAAGCCTCGCCCCTGTTCTCCGGCGCGGGCGGCCTCAATCGCGGCATTTAATGCAAGTAGATTAGTTTGTTCTGCGATGTCCGTGATAATGCTGACGATTTTGCCAATCTCGTCAGAGTGTTGGCTTAGTCTTTGAGTTAATTCATGCATAGAGGCATAGGATTGTCCTACCTGCTGAATGCCTTGGCTGACAGCCGTGATGCTGTTTTCTCCTTCAATACATAACCGGTGAGCGCTGGACGCAATTTCGCATACCTCACGGCTGTTGTTGGCCACCTGTTCAATGTCGTCGCTCAAACCTGCGATGTTTCGAGAAACCTCGTCAGAGCCTATTTTTTGATTATCTGATGACTTGGTAATAGCCGCCGCCGCGGTTCCAATTTGCAGACCGTATTCAAAGAGCGATTCGATATTGTTGTTGATTGCGGTGGTTGAATCGCAAAACTGTTGCAGGGTCTCGTTGATGGCATTGGCAATGGCGTTCATTTCCGGGGCGTGATCTGTGCTTAACCGAATACTCAGATCCTTATCGCTCTTCACTTTATGCAGGGCTTGTGTCAGTGTGGTTAACTGGCGGGTATGTGATTTTGCTGTCCAAAGACCGGATGCGGTAACTGCAACGGCAGCGATACCGGTTAGTGCTAATGTTGTGATGTTTGTATGTTCTGTTGATGCTACAACTGCAACTAGTAGTAGAATAAACAGGCTGCATTGGCCAATGATCAACTTTTTAATGCTCATCTCAATCCCGAACAGATTAAATTAGTTATTTATTAGAAAAAACAAGCCGCTAAAATTAGTTGTTGTTTGGGCTTGTGTTCATGAAACTTATCGGTGCCTGTCGGGAAAAGTATTAGTGGGCGCTAGTGGGGCCTGGAATGGATCTTCATTTATTAATAGAAATAAGTATTATTTGGGTATGATTTTTCCTAACTATCAAGCTGGCTGTATTGCCAATCTGATGCAGTCTATTGCCGAAGCCCGCGGTGGTGAGCTGGGATTGTATGCGCCATTAGTAGGGTTGGATGTTGGTACTCTGAAGTCAGCAAAAAATGTTGTACTACTGGTTGTTGATGGTCTTGGGTATGAGTTTTTAAGTAGTCATCCAGATAGCTGCCTATATCAGCATCTGCACAGTAAAATCACAACCGTCGCGCCGCCCACCACTGCCGCGGCCGTTTCGACTTTTCTGACAGGTATGGCACCGCAGCAGCATGCGTTGACTGGATGGTTTACCTATTTTCGAGAGCTTGGCAGCGTTGTCACTGTGCTGCCGTACATGTTGCGTGCTGGTAGTCCGCCGCTCGGAGAGCTGAATAAACCAGCAGAGCAATTGTTAGGCCTAACGCCATTTTTTGATAGGTTGAATACTGAGAGTTATTCGGTGATGCCAGCCTGGTTGCAACCCTCAGAGTTTAATCAAATGGTGACAGGGCGTGCCCGCTTTGTACCGTATGAAGGTTATCAGCACTGTTTTGATGAGATCGCCTATCTCTGCAAGCAACCTAAAGAGAAATACATTTATGCCTATTGGGCAGGGTTTGATGCGCTAGCGCATGAACACGGTGTGGGTAGTGAGCGTGTTGCCAAACATTTTGCAGAGTTAGATAGCGCATTTGAACAGTTGTTGAATCGTATTGCGGGAACGGATACTGCGTTATTGGTTTGTTCTGATCATGGTTTTATTGATGCGCCCGTAGAGAAACGTTTGAATATTGCCGAACATCCTGTTCTGCAAGATTGTCTGCAGGTGCCGCTGTGTGGTGAACCGCGTTTGGCATACTGCTATGTACGCCATGATAAACGTCAGCAGTTTGAAAACTATGTATCACAAGAGATGGCACACATTGCAGACCTGCATATAAGTCAGGCTCTTATCGATAAAGGTCTGTTTGGTTTGGGGGAGCCTCACCCTGAGTTGTCACCGCGTACTGGGGATTACACTCTGGTCATGAAAGATGACTACGTGCTGACCGGGCGTTTGTTAGGCGACAGGCCGCTGCAAATGATTGGTTATCATGGCGGCTTAAGTAGCGCTGAAGTTTATGTGCCGCTGATTACGGCGCTTAGATAAAAGCTTATTAATGTAAAAAGACAATCACGCTTTCAAGATTGGAATAAACTTCATCTGATGGCTTGGTTCTATCGTTGTCTACAACACACTCTACCTGAACAACTTGATCGCAACTGAGCTGTACACGTTTGCTGCATTGCGCATTGCTTGTATAGATATCATCGCCTTCAGCTAGTGCAATCCTGAGTAGATAGTGTTGGTTGCTGCCATTCAGTAATAGCGTTTGATTGGCTGCAACATCATCATTATAAAAATTTGATGATGCGCGAGTGATCAGCTTGCCATGTTGATTAGTTTGTTGCGCATTGATTGAGCCTGCTTTTACTTTGTGCGGTTTGCCATCTGGACCAGTGAAGTGTACATCTACCATGCCCGCACATTGCTCTAGCGTTACGTTAACACTGTCATGTGATTGTTTCGTTAGCGGGCTGCTCATTACTGAATCAAAATGATAAACGTCATAGTTATTCAGGTAGCTGTATCCAGAAACCTTGTAGCTGTTGCCTGGTGCTTCGGCATCGACATCAATAGAGAACTGAGCAGAGGATTTCTCTTGAGGCTGAATGCTGACGTATTTTGCTGAGTGATTTGTACCTTCTGCTTTTAAGAAGATGCTTTCCATGCCTGTTTCTTTAATCTTCTCAACAATGACTGGGTTCTGATTGGCAAAGGAGATGGTGCCAACAATCTGTGCGGGGGATGCATCACGGCTTTCATCGGCATTAGCAGTCGCAACAATGCCAAGAATAATCAGTCCACTGGTTGCTAAAAATGATAATGGCTTAGTCATGTTGCACTTCCTGAAAAATCTTAGCGCTTTTGGCGCGGTAATTTCTGCCTTTGTTTAAATTGTAGGAAGTGCAGAGGTGTTGGGGTGTGACTGGCTTATCAGAAAGTGCCTGATTGGCGGGGTATTAGTGTGACGTCTGTCTCACTTTTTCAAACAGGCAGACGGCTGCAGCGGCGGCAACGTTGAGTGATTCCACTTTTCCCGGCATAGGGATGCGAATGCGGTGTGTGGCGCGTGCAGAGAGTTCATCGCTTAATCCTGCGCCTTCATTGCCAAAGAGAAAGGCTACTGACTGCGTTAGATCCAGATCGTATAGCGACTGTGTGCCTTGCAGGTGTGTGGCTACAACCATCTTGAAGTGGTCGCATGTTTCAACAAGGTCTTGTTGCTCAAAAATAGCCAGAGTGAAGTGTGCCCCCATAGCTGCACGCATCGCTTTGGGTGACCATGCTTCTGCACATCCTTTGGATAAAAATACGGCATCGGCACCTGCAGCAGCGGCAGTACGCATAATGCTACCCAGATTGCCGGGGTCCTGAATGTTTTCCAATAGCACGCCACATTGAAACGGTTTTGTTTCTGATTCCGGGATATCCAGCACAGCAAGAATGCCGGTGGGTGTTTCAACAGGGGAGAGTGCTTCAAACAGTTTGCGGCTTAATAATAGATGGCGTGTATTCGGGAACAGCTTTAGGCAGTGTTGAATTTCTGCTTCCTGTTCGCGGCCTTCTTGTATGGCAATCAGTTCTGGCGTAAACGGACTATCTGCCAACGCAGTGATGAGATGAACGCCATCCAATAATGTTTGATTTTGTTTGCGGCGATCGCGCGCAGAACCAGCCAGTTTGCGTAACTGCTTAAACTGATTGTTATCGGCTGAGCTGATGTGTTTGAAGTTGTTCATGAGGATTGATACGCCTTTACGCTGGAGCAAAGTGTAACAGTCTAAGCAGACCTTAGGGTCTGTTTTTACAGTATCAAATCAGGAAAGTACATCAAGAGAAGTTGGCGGAGCGGACGGGACTCGAACCCGCGACCCCCGGCGTGACAGGCCGGTATTCTAACCAACTGAACTACCGCTCCGTTGAAGTGCGCGTATATTAACCCCAACAATTTAATGTTGCAAGCATTGATTTAAATTTTTTTATCTTTTTAAATGCGTTAGCCCAAAACCAAAGGTGATTAGAGTTATATGAGTAGTGAAGTACAGTGGTCTGCGTGGCGTTTAAAACTAAAAGCATTTATTGAATGCGCGCCATTCCAAAAATTTATTATTACGTTGATTATCGTCAACGCGATTATTCTCGGTATGGAGACAGACGATAATGTCATGGCGAGTATCGGCAAGATTCTGCTGGGAATCGATGTTGTTATCCTCAGCATCTTTGTTACCGAGATAGCGTTGCGTTTAGCGGTATATCGTTTGGCGTTCTTTCGCGATCCATGGAGTGTGTTTGATTTTACCGTGGTCGTGATTGCGTTGGTGCCGGCTTCAGGTCCGTTTGAAGTATTGCGTGCATTACGGGTGTTGCGGGTATTGCGTTTGCTCACCATGGTGCCATCCATGCGCCGTGTCGTGGCGGGCATGTTGAAGGCAATCCCGGGGCTGGGTTCCGTGGGAATGATCATGTGCATTATCTTCTATGTGGCCGCAGTGATGGCCACTAACCTGTTTGGTGAAACCTTCCCTGAGTGGTTCGGTACTTTAGGTGCCAGTGCCTACACCCTGTTTCAGGTAATGACGCTGGAATCATGGTCGATGGGGATCGTGCGCCCAATCATGGAGGTTCATCCTCACGCCTGGACCTTCTTCTTGCCCTTTATCCTGATTGCAACTTTTACCGTGCTTAATCTGATTATGGCGGTGATTGTGAACGCTGTGCAGGATGTGCAGCAGGCAGAGATTGAGCAGTCGCAAAATGTGATGACGGATCGAATGGATGCCGACACCCGTTTGCTGCAGGGGCAGCTGGACGCGATGCAGGGCGAATTACGGGAAATCAAGCAGTTACTGCACGATCAGATCGCTAAGTAGCGTTGTCGCGAAAAAATGGGGTAAGATGATCAACCATTGCCGGCTGGCAGCCTCTGTTGGGCGGCAATGTCACAATAAAGTTACTGCGATGACGGTAGCACTTAGAGCCCTCTACACGACTGGAGTGAGGGGATCCAGCAGGTTGTTGAGATTCGCTCGGGAGTTGTCCCGCTACATGAGTAGAATTTTCATGGCCTGTGTGAGTAGCTTTAGAGAGAGTTGTTGAATATGTCTTATATTAATAAATTTCGTCTTATCAGCTTGCTTGAAGGCGTATCTTTCCTGCTTCTATTGTTTGTGGCTATGCCGCTGAAATATCACTACGGTATTCCCCAGGCGACCACGGTGATGGGGTGGACTCATGGCCTGCTGTTTATGGCTTACTGCTACATGGCGATGAATGTGAGTGCGCGTCAGGGTTGGTCTGGTGGATTCAGCGGCCTGGTGATTCTGGCTGGTATGGTTCCATTTGCTTGCTTCCTGCTGGAGCGTCGCCTGAAACGTGAAGAACCGCAGGAGAGCCTGCAAGGTTCGTGAAGACTAGGTGATATGGTTTGAAAGCCCGCCGTGTGCGGGCTTTTTATTTTATGGGTTGATTGATCTATTATTCCCACAACGTGTGAAAAGGGAACAAAAATGAGTGATGCGGTGCATATTGCCTGCCCGGCATGTAATGCTATCAATCGAATTCCACAGCAGCGCCTGGGGGATCAACCCAAGTGCGGCAAGTGTAAAGCGCCTTTATTTACAGCGAAGCCCGTAGAACTGACTGCTGGTAACTTTGAGGCGCATGTATTGCGCACGGATATTCCTGTGCTGGTTGATTTCTGGGCACCTTGGTGTGGGCCGTGTCAGGCGATGGGGCCTGCTTTTGCTCAGGCTGCCAGTGAATTGGAGCCAAAGGTTCGATTCGCCAAGCTGAACACTGAAGCAGAGCAGGCTGTAGCGGGGCAATTTGCCATTCGCAGTATTCCGACTATGGTGTTGTTTAAAGGTGGGCGGGAGGTTGCACGCATGTCCGGTGCATTGCGCACACCAGAGATCATTTATTGGGTTAACTCTCAGCTATGAAAAAGCAAAAAGAAGAGATTATCTACGCTGACAAAAGTGTGCAGAAGAGCTGGGCGATTCTGATCGCCATCTATGTGCTATTCCTATTGTGGCTGGAACCCATTATCGATTTTTTGCTGATGCAACTGCCGATGAACGGTTCGCACGAGGCGATTGTCGCGTTAAATCAGAAGAAGGTGTATGTCTCTGCCATCGCCTTTGGTGTTGCCCGCAGTCTGCCTATATTGATGTTTCTGTGGATTGGATTTCAGGTGGTGCAGACGCAACGCATGCCGCCTCGTGGTTTACGCTTGCCCTTTACCGTAAGAGTGATTGAAGGCCCTAAAGCGCGCATGATGGGCATGATTATGATCGCTGTCTCGTTCATTTTGCTGTTTCGAGAGCTGACGATGCTCATTAGCGCGCAGCCGGTTATGTAAGGCTGCTATCTCTATTTCTAAATCTTCGGCGCAGTAGCCTGTGGACTGGTTTTTTCTCTCTTTAATTTGCGCTTTTTCGCTCGCCTCAGCTGATGCGTTCAGCAAGCGTTTTCTATCTGATTACAGTGCTCAAGCGCTGATGATGGCGCGGATTGTTATTCCGGCCGTTTTGCTTTTGCCAATGCTGTGGGTCTACCCATTGCCCCAGGTACCTATCGAGTTTTGGGGCTGGATAGCCATTCTGATGCCGCTGGAGTTGGCTGCGTTGTTGCTCTATTCCGTAGCGATTCGTGACGCGCCTCTTCACCAAACGGTGCCATATCTCGCCTTTACCCCGGTGTTTGTGGTGCTAACGGGGTGGTTGGTGCTGGGGGAAACGGTCTCTCTCAACGGTGGTTTAGGCGTATTGCTGATTGTTGCAGGGGCCTATGTGCTCAATATCAACCAGCTACGTGTTGACGGAAAAGTGCGTTGGTTTGAGCCGCTAAGGGCCATTTTTTATCAGCAGGGTGCGCGGCGCATGCTGTTGGTGGCTGTGATCTACGGCGTGACATCCGTCTTGGGTAAGGCTGCGATGGCTTATACCGGCCCGGAAGGATTTGGCGCCTTCTACTATATTCTGCTCGCCATTTTTACCCTGGTTGTGATTGCTGTTCAGAAGCCAGCGGCGATCAAGGTCTTACTGCAACCACGCTGGGGGCAGTGGTTGGTAGGGGGGATGATGGCGGTGATGATTGTCAGCCACTTTATGGCGTTGGCTCTGGTTGAGGCGGCCTATATGATTGCCGTAAAGCGGCTGAGCCTATTGTTTGGCATTCTCTACGGGGCATGGTTGTTCCGTGAGCATGGCTTGAGTCGTAACCTGTTGGCCGGCGGCGTAATGGTCGCTGGCGTGGCGCTAATCTTGATCGATTTCGGCTGAGTTTCTTATTTCAGGCTGGGCAGCAGGCCTTTCAGGTTGATCAGCGATTTCAACAGCCAATAGAGTCCGGCGAGAAACAGCAGTGGCAGTATTACCGTTTGGAAAGCAAATACCACGATGAGATTAACCAGATGCTCACTCGCATCTGAGGCGGCATTTTTGTATTTCTCTAACTGGGCATCAATATCAATACCCTCTTTGGCAGAGCTATAGAGTCTTTTGGCTGCTCCCCATAAAGAGTCGTCAATCTCTGGTAGCGGTTGTGTTTCGCGCGTCTGCTGGTTGATGCGACTGATGCTCTCGGTTGTGTGTTGCAGTTGTTGAGTTGCCTCAGTGTACTGCGGTGCCAGAAAGCCTTGGTATATCCACTCGCTCATGATGGCAATACACGGCACGGAGAGTCGCAGTACAACAGCAACCAGTGCAAGCTTGAACATCGCGGATTTGGTGGCGAGTGATACTTTGTTTCGCGGCATCCACAAGAGCAAGACTGCGATGGCTGAGACCAGGAGCGCAAAGCCTGAAAACCAGGGCCAGGCGCTGATGGTGAGTAGTATCTTTTGTGTGCCGATGGAGGCGCTGCTTAACAGCATGACCCACGAGAATCGTTCTACCAGATCATTGATGGGGTCGAGGATTTGTCCGGGCGTAAAGGTTAGGCCTACGCCAGCGGGTTGTAGGGCGATTTCAGTTCCTTGGGCGACCGATATCACGCCGTTGAGAGCGCGCGCTACGCCAAATGTTAGCAGCGAGCGTTTGAGGGCGTCATTGGTATATTGCTGGCCTTTGTCGTCTAATATCTGCGTAGTGATAAGTGTGCTGGTGATGATCAGCAATAGCGTTAGCAATGCTTTTACCCCCGTGGTGTTGCGTTTTGGGGGCGTGGTTTGCGTGGCGCTGTCTGTCGTTTTGTGCTGTTCCATTTGTCTGCCTTGTCACCTTACAAGGATAATGTCGGTTATAGTAACGAATTCTTAGAGCGTGTTAATCAAACTGGAATGGGAATCTTATGAAGTTTATCGCCAAACTTTCTCTGATTGTTGGTGTTTTGTTGGTGCTATCAGGTTGTAGTCAGCCTTCAACTGTTGCTGTGGTTAATATAGATACAGTGATTGAGAACTCGCCGCTGAAGTCGTTTATTCGCCAAAGTTTGGCAGAGCGCTATCAGAAGATGAAGGAACATATCGATAGCCAGGGTGAAAACTATCAACAGCAGATTGCGCAGTTTGAAAAGCAAATGGGAGAGAAACCGTCTACTGCTCAAGCTGCAAAACTGGCTAAAGTGAAGGAAGATGCTCGGCAGCGTTTGAATGAGCTGAAAGCGAAAGCGAATAAAGATATGAAAGAGTATGAGAAGCAGCTGACTTTGAAAGCGATGGAGAACATCCGTCAGGCAGCTAAACGTGTGGCTGAAGAAAACGGATTTGATATTGTGTTAAGCGACAACGAGAAGTTGGTGCTTTCCTATGGGCGTAATGTCGATATGACTGGGCCGGTGACTCATTATGTGAGTAGGGCGTTTAAAGTGGATTGATCTGAAGTTCGATCCAGATAATTGGATCTTGCATAAAAAAGCCCGCTTGATGCGGGCTTTTTTGTGATTTGAGTTCAGGTGATTAGATCTGAATCTTAGGTGTACCGCCGCCCATGCCGCCACGGCCTGGTACGACGATGGAAGAGGCCTGTTCGCGGCGCATCTCTTCCAGTTGTCTCATTGTGTCTTCGAAAGCTTGCTTGGCACCATCGCTGAAACCAGCAGCAGCCTCTTCAAGGCTATCTGTTTCAATCTCAAATGTGATTGGCAATGCGCCCATAGCGGTCATTACTTGCGTTTGGCCAACGAAGAATACTTTGCGGCTCTCATCTGGCGTGCCATCTTTTTTCACCGGCGTCATACGGCGTAGAGTGCCCACGGTTCGATCGGTGTAAGTCTCTTCAATGTACAGGTTGTCTGCATTGAAGGCTGCAGTGTTTTCTTCGTTGTTATCTAGCATTAATTTTCCTGAAAGCTGAAATCGTAGAAGGCCACAGGGTAGCAGAGGCAGCGGGTTAACCCAAGTGCTCCCCGCTGTCATGGCGGCGGGAATGGAATTTACTGGGTTTGGAAGTTAGAGTGGAAGCTCTTTTCCCAGTTGATGCCGTCTTTGCTGCGCCAAGTGTCGTTGTACATAGGGTGCTCAGCAGCCGCACCACCAGTTAAATATAGATACCCGTTAAAGGGGGTTACCTGATGGAACTCACGCTGACCAAATGATGCGGCGCTGTTGGCTAGTTGCCAGTTGATGGCGTCATTGGATTTCCAAATTGTATTGTAGATAAAGTAGTCGTTACCATCTAAGGATTGGCCGCTTCCTCCAATTAGCCACAAGGTGTCATTAAGAATGGCGACTCTGTGGCCAGTAATAGGTGGAAAAGTGGCTTCAGCATTTTCCAGGCTCCAAGTTAGTCCGTCGTTGGAGCTCCAAATGCTGCGTGTTGCTTCAAAGCTGGAGTTGGCACCGCCAATTAGCCAGATTTTATCTTTGAATACTTTTAATTCATAATCGTAGAGGGCTGGCAGAGTGGTGTTAACCTGGCTCCACGTCACCCCATCGCTAGAATGCCACATATCACCATGGGCTTTAAATCCAATAACTTCTTTAGCGTTTATGTCGCTATATTCGTAACTAATCCCCCCGTACATCCACAGTTCGTTGTTGAATTCGACAACTTTATGGCCGCCGCGGGGTGAAAATGGAGGGTTGTTGGTTTCTAATTGCCAGAATTTTCCATCCTGGGAAGAGTAAATGTCATGTGTAAATATATCGTCTTCGTTGTAGTACCCGCCGATAAGCCACAACTTACCATTAAATTCTACGATTTGTTGATCTGATACATCGGGGAAATTATAGCCACTAAGCCCTGTCCAGATTAGTCCATCTTCAGTAAACCAAGTTGGGGAGCTGCTTGAGTAATCATTGTTACCACCA
>JBNKYV010000245.1:0-3957 GCA_050301075.1 Gammaproteobacteria bacterium | reverse complement strand
TTTATTGATGTGGATACCACGCCAGATTTGATGAATGTGCAATGCGAGAACTGCCATGGTGCTGCGCATGAGCATGTGAAGTCTGCCGGTGCAACGCCGGTAAAGAATGTTGACTGGCAACCACAACAGATGTGCGCGCAGTGTCATGTGCAAAAGCACAGCCCATCATTTAAATTTGATACTTATTGGCCGCGTATTAAACACGGTGCGAAATAAACAAAAATAAAAGGTTGACATCAATCTGAATAGATTGCAGATTACAGAGCATGATTGACGTAAAGAAAAACGTAGCGATTCGAGTGTTTATGTGGGTGCGACTGCACACACAGGCATCTGCGCGTTTTGAGAACTACGTTAGTTAAATAGAGTTAAATAAGTTTCCAAAAAGGCCGCAGATTCAAAAGAGTCTGCGGCCTTTTTGTTTTTATTGGTCTGCAAATTTACGCAAGGAGAAAATCATGTCTGTCCCGGCAGCTTACGTCGGCATTATCCTCATTTGGGCTACAACACCACTGGCGATTCAGTGGAGTAGCGAGTCTGTTGGTTTTGTCTTCGGTATTACCGCGCGCATGGTGCTAGGTGCGGTGATTTGTCTGCTGGTGATGTGGCTACTGCGAGTGCGCTTTGAGTGGCATAAACAGGCGATTATGGTTTATCTCGCGTCGGGGATGGCGATTTATGCGGCGATGATGGCGGTGTACTGGGGCGCGCAATATATTACTTCTGGTTTGGTTTCAGTGGTTTATGGTTTGTTGCCGATGGTCACAACGATAGTGGCCATGTTCATGATTAGCGGCGCAACATGGCGTTTAAACAAACTGCTTGGCATTGTCATGGGCATGTTGGGTTTGATGGTTATTTTTAATCCCCAAGATGGTTTGAACATGGCAACACTGATGGGCGTCAGCGGTGTGCTTATCTCTGTTGTCTTGCACAGCATCAGTATGGTGTGGATACAGCGCATGAACGCAGACGTTAGTCCTATGGCGCAAACGGCAGGCGGATTGTGGGTGGCTCTGCCTGGATATCTAATCACTTGGTTTGTCTTGGATTTTGAGGTGCCAAGTGAGATTCCGTTCAAAGCCGCGATGGCGATTATCTATCTGGCTGTGGTGGGGTCTGTGTTGGGGTTTGTGTTGTTCTATTACACGCTTAAACATGTTTCGGCGGATGCCATTGCCTTGGTTACGTTGATTACGCCGGTGATCGCATTGAGCATTGGTAATGTGTTGAATAACGAAGTGCTTACATGGCAGATCGGTGTAGGAGCATTACTGATCATATCCGGCTTGGGTACCCATCATTGGGGGGATAAGTGGCTCGGCGTAATGCGTAAGCGCGTTGTGAAAAACGAGTTATAAAACCCCTTCGCAATGTCTGGCGGCCTTGACCAGGCCGCTAGTCACTTGAGTGAGGTATTTGTAATCCAGCCGGTCTGATGTGTCTCTGTGTGTGTGGTAGAACGGGTAGCGCAGCTTTGCTGTATCGGTAACCGTAAATGCCTTATAACCGTTTAGCCAGAACGGGCACTCGTCGCTGTGATGAACGCCGGGTAATATCTCCGGCACGCTGATTTGGCGTGCTGGCATATTGGAATTTTGTTTGAAGAGTTTTGTGAACTGGCGGGTGACGCCAAACGAACGCAGGTTGGATAGCATGTTCACAAAGTTGCCTTTTCTCGGGTAAAGCAGGCTCAACATCGGTGGTGCCAGCTGGCTGGCTGGCGCATCTGTGTAATAACCGATTGAATTCAGAATAATGGCGGCGCGAATGTTATCGCCGCGCTGTCTGGCGTGGCGCGCATAGACCCAGCTGCCCATGGAATCGGTACCAAAATAGGGTGGCTCTTCGTTGCTGAAGGCGACGAATCGATAACTGTATTGTGTATCCATCTGTTTGATAACACGCGCTATCTCCAGCTGCGCAGCAATACCACTGCCATTGCCGTTAGCGCCGGGCGAGCCGTGACATGAGTCGTAATGTGCGCCAATCAGGATGATGTTATTGGGCTGCCATGAGCCGAGATGCGTCACTTCCAGGTTGAAACATTTCACGCCGCGGGTCTTAAATTTTTGCGTGCGCACGTTATAGCCCATATTGCTCCACTGATCATTGATATAATCAGCAGCCTTATTGAGTGCATCAACATGGATCAGGTTTCTTTCTCCAATGGTGTCTGCCAGGGCTGAGACGTGATTCTGCAAATAGTTAGCATTAACCGGCTGATGTAACATTACGCTCTCCAATGTCTGGAGCGGCTGATTTATTGTTGCGGTCCGTCTTGAAGCGCTCCTTTTACAATATCGTCCTCAGAAAATGAATCCGAAGAGTAGGTTGTGCAGATTTCACTAAAAGCGTTACGACAGGAGATTGAGTTATGTCTGTTGGCAGATCGTCATCGCCTGCGGCAAAAACTAAAACGCTTGAAAGACAAAGAGAATTCCCCGGCGCTGGAAAAAGTGGCCGCGGAGATCGCGGCTTCCAAAGCAAAGCTGGAGCAGCGCCGCGCCAACCTGCCAACACCGGAATACCCTGAAGAGTTACCCGTCAGCGAGCGCCGGGGAGAGATTCTGGAGGCGATCAAAAATCATCAGGTGGTGATCGTGGCCGGTGAAACCGGTTCCGGTAAAACCACCCAGTTGCCCAAGATCTGTCTTGAGGCCGGTCGCGGCATCTCCGGCATGATCGGCCACACTCAGCCACGCCGCATCGCCGCGCGCAGTGTTGCCACGCGTATCGCCGAAGAGTTGAAGACACCGATGGGCCATGCGGTGGGGTACAAGGTGCGTTTTTCAGACCACACCCGCCCCGAAAGTTATATTAAGCTAATGACCGACGGTATTCTGCTGGCGGAATCGCAGGCAGACCGTTTCTTAAATCAATACGATACGCTGATCATCGACGAGGCCCATGAGCGCAGTCTTAACATCGATTTTCTGTTGGGCTATCTCAAACAGCTGTTGCCCAAACGCCCTGATCTGAAATTGATCATCACCTCCGCGACTATCGACACTGAGCGTTTCGCCAAACATTTTAACGATGCGCCGGTTATTGAAGTCTCTGGTCGTACCTATCCTGTTGAGATGCGCTATCGCCCACTGCTCTCTGATGATGAGGATGAGCAGGATCGCGACATGCAGCAGGCTATTCGCGATGCAGTGGATGAGTTGGCCAAAGAGGGATTAGGTGATGTGTTGATCTTTTTGCCCGGTGAGCGCGAGATTCGCGAAACCGCCGAGAGCTTGCGCAAACACCATCCCCCGCATACCGAGATTCTACCGCTCTATGCGCGTCTATCTGCTAGCGAACAGAATCGTATCTTTCAAACACATAAAGGGCGACGTATTGTTCTGGCGACTAACGTGGCTGAAACATCGCTCACCGTGCCCGGAATTCGTTATGTAATTGATCCTGGCCTGGCGCGTATCAGTCGCTACAGTCATCGCACCAAGGTGCAGCGTCTGCCGATTGAAAAGGTATCGCAGGCATCGGCTAATCAACGTGCTGGTCGTTGTGGTCGTGTTGGCCCCGGTATCTGTATTCGTCTCTATTCCGAGCAAGAGTTTCTAAGTCGTCCCGAGTTTAGCGATCCAGAGATCAAACGCAGTAACTTGGCTGCAGTTATCTTGCAGATGAAATCGTTGCGTTTGGGTGATATCGATCACTTCCCGTTTGTTGAAGCGCCAGATCGCAAAATGATCAGCGATGGTTACAAACTGTTGGAAGAGTTGGGGGCGGTCAAAAATCAGCAACTCACCCATGTGGGTAGACAGCTGGCACGCCTGCCGGTGGACCCGCGTGTGGCGCGCATGGTGTTTGCTGCGCAACAGGAGAATAGCTTGGCTGAAGTAGTGGTCGTTGCCAGTGCACTGAGTGTGCAAGAGCCGCGAGAGAGGCCACATGAAAAACAGCAGGCCGCAGATGAAAAGCATCGCCAGTTTGCTGACAAAGAGTCGG
>JBNKYV010000244.1:0-3171 GCA_050301075.1 Gammaproteobacteria bacterium | reverse complement strand
ACGCCAGCCTCACCAGTCATGATAGGGTTGTTTTGGCGACGACGACTCAGAATATCAACGATTTGGCGAATTTCAGCATCGCGCCCCAACACTGGGTCTATACCACCCTGCTTGGCCTTGCCTGTCAAATCAACCGTATATTGGTCCAAAGCAGGTGTTTTGCCACTGCCGGTAGGTACAGGTGCCCCATCGGGGCCCGTGGCTGAAGCAACGTAAGACTGCTGAGACTCTGGCGTGCCGCCTGCGATAGTCGGCAGCTCTTTGCGCAGCGCTTCGGCCGAGATCTTACTAAATTCTTTGGAAATATCACGAGCCAAACGGGCTAGTGAATCATCACACAACAGTGCACACAATAAATGTCCACTACCGGTCTTTTGAGCGCCGTATTCGAGAGACGCCATCACCCACGCTTCGCGTGACAAATCGATAATACGTGGAGATAGCGCCGGCGGGCGGGTATTGCCGCGCTTAAAGCTATCCAGACTGCGGGTAAGATCTGCACTTAAGCGAGGGATCTCAACCCCATAGTGATTTAATATAGTATGAAGTTCAGTATCTGATTTTTCGAGCAGCTTAACCAACCAGTGCTCAACTTCCACATCGTAATGGGTGCGAGACAAACATAGGCCAGCAGCCGACTCCAGGGCGTCACGACAGGTATCGTTCAACTTCCCTACTAACGACCGCAAATCAATTTGCACCATATTGCTTTTGCCCCCACATTTTTATTAGTTTTAACGAGTATCTATCACTATAGTTCATCAGTCAACGCGACCAGCCTAAAGCCCCTGACTGGGCAGATGTATCTCTGTCACCGCCCCGGCAACCGGAGCTTTTTTGGGGTTGATCAACCACGTATCCCACCCCAAATTCGAAGGTTTTACACCCTTGCCCTCAAGTCGTGCACACGTTGTTGCCCGCGCATCCAACACCATTTTCAGGTCAAAGTGGATATTTGGCCCCATATACTGGCGCGCAAACTCACAGAGCGCATGCAAACCGGCGCTGCCCGGTTTGATGGTTTGAAATTCATCATTATCTAATGGACCAATCACAATGCGCACACGACTCTCTACACAATAAACGCGCTTACCGATGATTGAGTTGACACCGAGTTGATTATTTTGCCCATTGCGGCCCTTGCTGCTACCGAGCACCACGTAATCGTCCTCGTAAAGCTCACCCCACTCACCGACAAACTGCTCTATTTCCACCGGCACCTTGAAGCAATCGGTTAACAGCTTAGCCAACGCGATAGGGGAATTTTGTGATGAAGCATATACACCACCATAAAAGAGTAATTTCTCGGCATCTCTGATGGAGTCTAATGTATCAGAAGAGGTAATGCGTCTCCCCACGAGCGCCAACAATGAATTGGTGATGGGATCAACACGTTTTCCCTGTCCGTGCACCTGATAGCTTTCATAGCTTTGTGGCAATCTGTATTTTTGCCAGGCACGATAAAAGAGTGAGATTGCACGATGATTAAAAAGATCATAAAAATCGCGCATGGCAGTATCTTTAGCACGCTGCCGCTGCAATATGAACTCGCTGTAATAGGAAGGCAAGGCACCATTCACGCCTGCCAGCCCCATAAATCCAACTTTTACGTTATGGCCTGCATGACCATCCACACCCTCTTTTACATCAAACACATCGGAAGTTGGATACCCCAAGGAAACCTGGGAGGAAAATTTAACCAGCTCTTTATCGGGCGAGGCATCTGACCCCACAGGTTCAAGCTTATCGGCACTCCCCTTTTCGCGACCAAACACATTCTGTACCAGACGCACGGCCTGAAAGAAAGAGAAACGCCATGGCTCTTTGTAGAGCCGGTTGATTACGCTAATTGTTTTTCTCCCGCTCTAGGTGGCCACTTACGAATCGGCACTTCCCGGTTAGGGCTGGTTAACACTAAGCGTGTAAATGAATTAATTGGCGCAAACAATGCGAAGAAATGTTCCAGCACGCTACCGAACAGGAATAAACCGCCCGACTCAAAACGCCCTTCATCCACGTAAACAGTAATCTCCAAACCACGGCACATACCACCAACGGCCCCCGCAGAACTGACACGAGACATCACTTGGCGACACCGTACATCAAGTATACTTTCAATCAATGCATTGCTTGAGGGTGAATCATCAAAGTTATAGAGCTTGAGCATCTCTTTTAATGCAGAGACTGAATTCTTATCATCAAGAATCGAGCTGTAGTTCAGGTTTAAGTGCGAGATCAAACGCCAGCGCAGTTCATCATCCGCATACAGGCGTCGTGTACGTGAGGGTGCGATTAAACACGTGACAGAGTTAACCGGTGCCTGGCTGCTTGCCAAACTCAAACGTGGCTGGCCGCCACCATAAGGTAGGCGCTCTGGCAGATCGCGATTTAAACAGGTTGTTTCCGTTGAAAGCGTCCAATCATCTTTTTTAATGGTATTAAAACTAAGATCAACCAGCGAAACAAACATCTCTGTACCAGCATCCAGCGCATGCTCAGAACTCAGATCCGACGCACGACGCGTTGCATGCCAGTACGCAGTGTATTTCTTATTTTCAGAGTGATTAAAACTATAGAACGGTTTAAAGACGACTTTCTCTTCGGTGTGAGACGTCGCCTCTACAGTATCAATACTATAAATCTCTTTTGACAGTGGGCGGCTGGTATCTGCCGAAATATGATACTCCTCGGACTGTTGTGTCATGCGCACTGGCTCAGCGCGCTGTTTGAATAGATTCACTACCGGCGTACAACCCAAGGCAAAAGTCTGCGCACTAACGCCACGCTCTAAATCAGTAGATTCACGATTAAAATAAAAGAAGAGTTCGACAGTATCGCCCCTATGCAAAAAGGCATCTGCATCGTAACCGGCAAAATCAAAGAAGAGAAACTTTTGCGGAAAAACAAAATATTCCGTTAACAGGCGATAGCCCATAAATGAGCGTGATGAATACGGCAGCATTCCTTCATCTGATTTATAGCCCACCTGTTTAACTACCCCTTTACCCAAAAAAAGCGCTTGGGCATCATCCGTCCCGGAGGCTATCGCAACCGTTTCAAGCTGGTTAAACAACATCGTATAGAGCTGATTTACGTGTGTGCCTTCACCTTTCAGATAAAAACGAATTTTCTCCAGATCCAAAGACTCAAATGTCATTTTTTCATTCTGGC
>JBNKYV010000243.1:0-8778 GCA_050301075.1 Gammaproteobacteria bacterium | reverse complement strand
CTAATAGGTAATAAGAATGGTGAAGTTCTGAGTCTTGGAGGCAGTATGCCCTTGAACCTTTGGTTGTGCCGGTCGTATAAATGCTACCAGCGTGTAGGTGGTGGCAGTGTCTGAAAGCTTAATTGTACCCCTGCGCATTCTTGTTGCGGATGACAATGAAGTAAACCAAAAAGTTGCCCGAATCGCGCTGACGCAGCTAGGGCATCAGGTTGAGTTCGCCCGTAATGGTGTCGAGGTGATCGAAAAGTGGCGCAATGGTGATTTTGATCTGATTTTGATGGATATCAAAATGCCGGGGATTGATGGGCTAACCGCAACTCAAATGATCCGAGAGGTAGAGCATGGCGGGGAGTGGCGTATTCCCATTTATGCTGTGACTGCGCATGCCATGGAGAGCGATAGAGAGCGATGTGTAGAAGTTGGTATGGACGGCTACATCTCCAAACCCATTAATCTGGATGAATTGCTGGATGTTTTAACATCAGTTGATACTTCCCATGCCTTAGAACGTCAAAACAGAGCTCCTGATGTTGTTGAAGAAGAGAGCGACGAAAAACCGCTGTTTGATTTGATGCCCCTTAGAAACTTAATTTCTGGAGATGAGGAACAGCTTAAGAGTTTGGTGGGGATCTTTCTCGAAACCTTGGATCAAAACCTTCAAGGCATGCAGGAAGCGTTGGAAGAGGGGGATGCGAGCAAGATTGAGTTTACCGCTCACAAAATTAAAGGCTCGTCTGGCCAGATCAGAGCAAGCCTGATATCCAGTACCGCATTAGAGCTTGAGATGATGGGGAAAGAGGGCAAGCTGGATGGCGCCGCGCAAAAGGTCGCTCGTATCGTTGCTGAATATGAACAGATCCGTCCGCAGCTAGAAGAGTTTCTAGCGGGCGGCTGATAACGTTTTTTCTGTTGTGTGTCTCTAGTTTCAATATTTTTCGACAGTCGTCGATATGCTTGAGTAATTGAAGGGAAGAATTTCATCTGAATCTCTCCAGGGAGTGGGAGTCATGCAAACAATTCTCGTACTAAATCCCAAGGGTGGCTCTGGCAAGAGCACGTTGTCGATAAACTTGGCGGGTTTTTTCGCCTCGTGGGGTGTGCGTGTGACGGTTGCAGATTTTGATGCGCAAGCCACGGTATTGGATTGGCTGGCGGCTAGGCCAGCATCTTGCTCGCCCATCAAAGGCGTAGCCGTTGCGGGTAATACGATACCTGACATGCCCGAGACAGATTACCTGCTCTTGGATGTGCCATCCGGTCACTATGGAGATGATTTGGTGCCATGGCTGAGTCAGGCAGATCGAATTGTTGTGCCTGTATTGCCTTCACCTAACGATATACGCGCAGCTAAGCGTTTTCTCTATAAGCTCGCAACGGATGAGCGTTATGAGCAGCATGCTGCGACTATCGCTATTGTTGCGAATCGAGTGAGAGAGAATACGCAAAGCTACAAACTGCTTAAATCTTTTCTAGAATCCATTCCCATGCCCTGTGTTGCCACACTGCGCGACACTCAGAATTATGTAATGGCGGCACAGCACGGCCTGAGCATATTTGAGCTGCCCTCTTATCGAGTTAAAAAAGATTTGCAGCAGTGGCAACCGCTGGTGAATTGGTTGTGTATGTTGCCAACCGCCAAGGGGCTGCTGAGACGACGCCATCAAGAAACTCCCGCACGGCGTAGTGCTGTCATGTAAAATTACCGGCTTCTTGCTGTATTAGTCCGGAGCCTTTCGTTGAATACTGAACTCGCCAAATTCCTCGCTGCCGATGAGCGCCCACAAGGTACGTTGATACTGCCTGAGTTGTACGGCTTTTTGTATGCGGTCGCTTGTTCTCCTGAGGTACTGCTCTCACCAGAGTGGATGCCAATGGTATTCAATAATGAAGACGCAGGGTTTGAGAACGAAGCGCAAGCACAAGCCATTACACAAGCTATAAAAGACGTCTATCGAGAGGTGGAGGAACAGGCCGATTCAGCAGCGCCATCTCTGCCGCAATGGTGTGAGATTCTTGAACCCCCGATGGAGAATTTTGGGGATGAAGCGCCACTCCATTACTGGTCATTGGGGTTTACCTTAGGGCATGACTGGTTAAGTGATGTGTGGGATAACTATCTCTCTAACGCGAATGGCGAGCTGGGTGGATATCTGCTGACGCTTTCATTCTTCGCCACCAAAGAGCTGGCTGAAACCTATTGGCAGGAACTGATTCAGGATGAGTCTGTTTCGTTTGAAGGTTTCGCCGAGGCGATGGTGGATAACTTTGGTGAAGCGCTGGCGGGTTATTCCGCAGCAAGTGCACCGGCAAGAGGTGCCACTCAAAGCAATCCTATAGAGACTTTTGTACGTGATGCTGACAAAGTCGGCCGCAACGATCCTTGCCCATGTGGCAGCGGTAAAAAATATAAAAAATGTTGTATGAATGCTTAAAAGGTTAAGAAACGACCTCTTTGAGCAGATCCAGCGGATAGCGTGTGCCCGATTGATAATCTTCGATACAGCGAATGATCAACGGGCTGCGCAGTCTTGTTTCAAGTGCTTTAACTTCATCCAGGGTTAACCATCTTGGTGAGATGATCTCTTCATCCAATGCATGATCAGGGTGATGTTGAATGACATCGCCGCAAAAGGTAACGCGCAGATAGGTGTCGCCTGTGGGGGCAATCCAGCGATAGATGCCGGTAATGGCTGTGGGGTTGAAATCATAGCCAGTCTCCTCAAGTGTTTCGCGGATGATGGCATCAACAATGCTCTCACCTTCTTCTAAGTGTCCGGCGGGCTGGTTGAAGGCGCTCTCTGGTGCACCCACATCTTCTTCAACGAGTAGATATTTACCGTTTTGTTCGATGATTGCGGCGACGGTGACGCGGGGTTTCCAAACCATGCTTCTTAATCCTTGTTCGCTTCGGGTGGGGGGCGGTGTTGGCGGCTAATAGTTCTGGTGGGCATTCCAATTCAATCCACTGACCTGGAGCGATGCCGTCCAGATTCCATTGTCCAACGCTGTAGCGAATCAGTCGCAGAGTAGGGTGGCCAATCGCTGCGGTCATGCGGCGTACCTGACGGTTTTTGCCCTCTTTGATGGTGAGTTCGATCCAGCTGTCCGGAATGTTGGCGCGATAACGAATTGGTGGTGTGCGCGGCCATAATTCGGCAGGTGGCTCTATTAAGCGGGCTTTGGCTGGGCGGGTAAGCCCGTCTTTCAGTTCAACGCCTTTACGTAACTGTTCAAGTGCCTCTTCTGAGGGAATGCCTTCTACCTGTGCCCAGTAGGTCTTTGCCATCTTTTTCTTTGGGTTGGCGATGGCGTGTTGTGCTTGGCCATCGTCGGTTAGCACTAGCAGGCCTTCGCTGTCACGGTCCAATCTTCCGGCTGGGTATACGCCGGGGCGCTGAATAAAGTCCGCCAGGGTTTGACGGCCATCGGCATCAGTGAATTGGGAGAGTACGTCGTAGGGTTTGTTGAATAAGATGATTTTAGCCATTGCCGGGAGAGTTTAACGTAAAGGCATTGGCAGGGGTTATATGCGGGCATAAAAAAACCCGATCGTTAATCCTTTAACAATCGGGTTTTTGTAGTGATGTGGCAGTTTAGGAATCGGTTTCGCTATCGGCGGTATTATTATTGTCTGCCGTATCCGTTTCACCATCAATTTCAATTCCTGATGCCAGCAGACCCTTAGGTCCCTGCGACACCTCATATAGAACTTTTTGACCTTGACGAAGTGAACGGTAGCCATCCATATTGATAGATGAAAAATGAGCGAAAATATCGTCTCCCCCCTCATCTGGCGCTATAAAACCATATCCCTTGGCGTTACTAAACCACTTAACAGTACCTTTTGCCATTGCTTACTTTCCTCGCGGCTAATACTAAACCCCATGCCGTTTTACCGGCCCGCTGTAGAGGATTACCAACTGCATTCCCCCCACTACAGCTTTTAATGTTGAACAATTTCCGAGATAAGTCAAGAGATTGAAAACATTATAGTTTGTGTCACTACTTCAAATTGAGTCCTGATTAAAGATTTGCTCCAGATGTCCGATTCTGATTGTAAGGGTTACTCAAAGCCATTTGGGCTTGAGCATAGGGGTGCGAGGAGAGTATGTATGCCTCCAGCTTACATTAAAAACTTATTAACAATTAGGTGGTTATGAGATTTTAATGGGGCGGGAACGAAAGTGAGATTTGGCTCCGTTTGACTCCCAATGATTTGTTATACTCTGATGTACTATGAGTAAAAATACAGATCACGAATTTAATGATGATTTAGCGCTTCAGGAAGCGAAGCCGGAGTTAAAACGCCCCCCATTATATAAGGTAGTTCTGTTGAACGACGACTATACCCCCATGGATTTCGTTGTTCACGTACTGGAGCAGTTTTTTGGAATGGGGCGTGAAAAGGCAACGCAAGTCATGTTGCAAGTTCACACCCAGGGTAAAGGAGTATGTGGTGTGTTTTCGAGAGATGTGGCCGAAACCAAGGTGGCACAGGTCAATGAGTGTTCTCGAGAAAACGAGCATCCGCTGAAATGCACTATGGAGGAAGCCTAGGTGCGGTTAACCGGGCGACGTTGGAGGAGCTGGTCATGTTAAACAAGGAATTGGAATTCACTCTTAATACTGCGTTTCGCGAAGCGAGCGATAAACATCACGAGTTTATGACGGTGGAACACTTGCTGTTAGCACTGTTGGATAACTCAGCTGCTGCAGGTGTTTTGCGGGCATGTGGCGCAGATCTGACTTTTCTCAAACGCGAGTTGGCTTCTTTTCTGGATGAAACTACTCCGGTACTTTCATCTGAAGACTCTCGTGAAACTCAACCCACCTTAGGTTTTCAGCGTGTGCTACAGCGTGCGGTTTTCCACGTACAAAGTGCAGGCCGTGAAGAGGTTACAGGCGCCAATGTTCTGGTCGCCATTTTCGGTGAGCCAGACTCTCAAGCCGTGTACCTGTTGAATTCACAAAACATCACTCGTCTGGATGTCGTTAACTACATTTCTCACGGAATCTCCAAAGTATCTGGTGATGAAGAGGAAGGGGATAGTGGTTTTGGGCAGGCAGATGAGGAGGCAGAAGGCGAGTCTCCAGCAAAATCTCCACTGGAGAGTTTTGCAACTAATCTGAATGAGCGCGCCAAGCAGGGCAAAATCGATCCATTGATCGGGCGTGATCAAGAGATCGAGCGTACCGTGCAGGTGCTGTGCCGTCGCCGTAAAAACAATCCACTCTTCGTCGGTGAAGCAGGCGTAGGTAAAACTGCACTGGCGGAAGGTTTGGCTAAGCGCATCGTTGATGGCGAAGTGCCTGAGGTGCTGGCTGATAGCGTGGTTTACTCTTTGGATATGGGCGCCTTGTTGGCGGGTACTAAATATCGCGGTGATTTTGAAAAACGCCTTAAAGCGGTATTGGCTCAGCTGCAAAAAGATCCTGGCAACATTCTATTTGTGGATGAGATTCACACCATTATCGGCGCTGGCGCTGCATCTGGTGGCGTGATGGATGCATCCAATCTGATTAAGCCTGCGCTGGCCTCGGGTGAGCTTAAATGCTTGGGTTCGACGACCTATCAAGAGTATCGCGGTATTTTTGAGAAAGATCGCGCCCTGGCTCGTCGTTTCCAAAAGATCGATGTGCCAGAGCCAACGGTTGACGAGACGATTCAGATCCTCAATGGTCTCAAGTCGCGTTTTGAAGAACATCATGATGTGAAATATACCCGTCAAGCAATCAAGGCAGCGGTGGAGTTGGCTGACCGCTATATCAACGATCGTCATTTGCCGGATAAAGCCATTGACGTAATTGACGAAGCAGGCGCAAGACAGCGCATGCAGCCAGCGGGTAAGCGTAAGAAAAGCATTGGTGTGAAAGATGTTGAGGCCATTGTTGCCAAGATCGCGCGTATCCCTGCGAAAACCGTGGGCAACTCAGATCGCGAGCGTCTGAGAACACTTGAGCGTGACCTTAAGATGGTTGTGTTTGGCCAGGATAAAGCGATTGACTCTCTGGCGACGGCAATCAAATTGTCTCGTTCAGGTTTGGGTACAGAAGATAAACCAATCGGTTCGTTCCTATTTGCCGGGCCAACAGGGGTTGGTAAAACAGAGGTTACCCGTCAGCTAGCAAAAGTAATGGGTATTGATCTGATTCGCTTTGATATGTCTGAGTACATGGAGCGCCACGCAGCTTCTCGTTTGATTGGTGCACCTCCCGGGTATGTCGGTTTTGATCAAGGCGGACTGTTGACCGAGGCTGTAAATAAAACACCTCATGCGGTTCTGTTGCTCGATGAGATTGAGAAAGCGCATCCTGATGTGTTCAACCTGTTATTACAGGTCATGGATCACGGTACGTTGACGGATAACAATGGTCGTGAGGCGGACTTCCGCAATGTGATCATCGTGCTGACAACCAATGCTGGTGCGGATCAATTAAGTCGTCCCACCATTGGCTTTACTCAGCAAAATCATGTGGGTGACAGTATGGAAGCGATCAAGCGAACTTTTACGCCTGAGTTCCGTAACCGTCTGGATGGTGTGATTGAGTTCGGCCCGCTAGATCGTCGTACCATTGGGCACGTGGTTGATAAGTTTATTATCGAGCTGGAATCACAGCTTCAAGAGAAGAATGTATCTCTAGAGGTGACTCCTGAAGCGCGTGAATGGTTAGGTGAGCATGGTTTTGATCCAGCCATGGGCGCACGCCCAATGGCACGCATTATCAAAGAGCACGTTAAGAAACCTCTGGCAGAGGAGTTGCTCTTTGGTTGCTTGGCGTCAGGAGGATTTGTCCGTGTCGGAACTAAAGGTGATGAGCTTAGTTTCGATATCCGCGAAGGGGAACGTGAGGTCGAGCCTGCTGAGTAATTAGCGGGCTCGATAAACGATGCGGCCTTTAGTCAAATCGTAAGGCGTTAGCTGAACAGTCACTTTGTCACCAGTCAGAATGCGGATGTAGTTTTTGCGCATTTTGCCAGAGATGTGGGCGGTAACCACGTGGCCGTTATCCAGTTCAACACGGAACATGGTGTTTGGCAGGGTTTCAACCACAGTGCCGTCCATTTCTATAGCGTCTTCTTTTGCCATAGTCTCTTTAACTCTCCTGAATGATTAGATATTTGTTGGGCATCACTGCCGATAAGGCGCGTATTTTGCCCTAATTTAGCTTTACACGCAAAGGCCGTCGTCGATCTCTCTTTGTGGTCGAAAAATGTAGTGGTGTACACTGTGCGCCGAACGACCTTCTACTATTGATATGACCCAGTTACTCAGACCGGATTGAATGACAAATACGCTTCCTCCAGCCGTTTTTATTATGGGCCCAACCGCGGCGGGCAAGACCGATTTGGCAATGCAGCTATATGACGGCCTGCCGTGCGAAATTATTAGTGTAGATTCTGCACTTATTTACCGTGGGATGGATGTGGGCACGGCCAAGCCTACTGCAGAGTTTTTACAGCGATACCCTCATCACCTAGTCGATATTCTGGAGCCGACTGAGTCTTACTCCGCAGCGCGTTTTCGTGAGGATGCGCTTGTGTTGATGAAGCAAGCTACCGATGCAGGGAAAATCCCTCTGCTGGTTGGGGGGACTATGCTTTATTTTCGGGCGTTGGAGAATGGTTTGTCTGAGTTGCCTTCGGCAAATCAGGAGGTGCGTGAAAGGTTGGATGCCCAAATGCGAGAGCTGGGTGCGGATGCCATGCATCAGCGTTTGGCTGAGGTAGATCCTGAATCAGCGGCGCGCATTCATAAGAATGATCCGCAGCGATTGCAACGGGCGCTTGAGGTGTATGAAATCTCCGGCAAGACGCTTACTCAGCTGTATGCGGAAAGCGAGGCGGAGGCATTCCCATACAATGCGGCCAAAATTATTATCGCACCAGAGAAGCGTTCAGTTTTGCATGAGCGTATTGAAAAACGTTTTCATCAGATGCTGGATCAGGGGTTGGTTGCCGAAGTTGAGCGTTTACGGAACCGAGGGGATCTGGATTTGTCTATGCCTTCGATGCGTGCCGTGGGTTACCGCCAAGTGTGGGAGTATCTCGATGGCAGTTATGATTACGAACAGATGATTCATAAAGGTGTAGTGGCTACGCGCCAGTTTGCCAAACGTCAATTAACCTGGTTACGTGCCGATAAGGATGCGATATGGTTTGATGGTGAATCAGATAGCTTATTACAGGATGTTATGCAGCATCTTAGAGCGGTTCTGAATCTAGGTGATAACCATATGTTGTGCTAGAATTTAAGTACTATTGATTCGGAAAGTGTTGGGCCGAACGAAATGGTGCTCCGAGAGCGCGGAAAATACGCTCAAAATTATAAAAAATAGGAGAGTCATTCCATGAGCAAAGGGCAAAGTTTACAAGACCCTTTTTTGAATACCCTGCGTAAAGAAAAAATCCCTGTCTCTATCTTCCTGGTTAATGGCATTAAGCTGCAGGGGCAGGTTGAATCTTTTGATCAGTTTGTAGTGTTGCTGAAAAACAGTGTTAGTCAGATGGTGTACAAACACGCCATTTCTACCATTGTACCCGCGCGAAATGTTAAGCTCGCGCCAGCAGATGAGGCTGCTGACAAATAAGCTTTGTATTGTTTATAGCTCAGGTACGTAATTAAGTGGAATTTTTTGAGCGCCCCAATGTGGGCGAGCGTGCGGTTCTAGTTCACTTAGACTTTCAGAGTGAAGATGAGCGTGAAGAGCTAGAAGAGTTTAAAGATCTTGTTGTATCCGCCGGTGCAGAACCGGCGGGCATCATTCAAGGGAGTCGTC
>JBNKYV010000242.1:0-4019 GCA_050301075.1 Gammaproteobacteria bacterium | reverse complement strand
ACCGCGTGCGCTCAGTGGGGCATGACGAGAAAGACCACTTTAATGAGGCTGGGCGAGAAACTATCGATATAGAAGCGATTACGCTGGATGCATTCTATCAGCGAGAGCCTGAAGTCTTTGACGATCTTCGCTTGGTTTGGATGGATATTCAAGGTCACGAGGGCAAGTTCTTTGCCGGAGGCAAAGAGTTCTTTAAACAACATCTGCATTTGCCTGTTGTGATGGAATTTTGGCCCTATGGCCTAAGACGCTCCGGCATGTCGCGTGAAGATTTTTGTCACGTGGTTAAAGAGTGTTTCACGCACTTTCACGTGTTGGGAGAGGATGTTGATACTAAACGCGATATTAATGAGGTTGACGCTGTTTATGACCGATTCACCGGGCCGGGGGATGGGTGTCACTTACTTTTGCTTCGTGAAGAGTGATTAAGAAGGATCGTGTTGGTATTGCGAGTCTCCTGACTATCATGACTGCCTGGAAAAATGACCGGGCTAAGTCAGGAGACTCAAACAATATTATCTCAGATTTATTCGCTACACCTTATTCGACACATTCGCTTCACAAAATGTTGCCATCTTGTTGTGTAGTGCACATGCCAAGCGCAGTGTGGGCACTGCAACCGCTGCGCCGCTGGCTTCGCCTAGACGCATATTGAAATTGAGTAACGGTTTTGCCTCTAAAGCATCTGTAATGCGTTTATGTCCGGGTTCTGCAGAGGCATGACTGTACATAAACCAGTTTGATACACCAGGGCAGATACGTTCTGCCGCCAGCGCTGCAACAGTGGCAATAAAACCATCAATCAGAACTGGCATGCCTATTTTTGCCGCTGAAATATAGGCCCCGGTTAATGCCGCGATTTCGAATCCACCGACGTGTCGCAATATGGCTAGCGGTGAATCAAGTTTGTCTTGGTATTGTGTAAGCGCTTTCTTGATCACCTCGATTTTACGTTCAATACCTTTCTGATCAACACCTGTGCCGGGTCCAACCAGTGTTTCGGGCTCAGCATTTAATAATGCACATGCCACAGCTGTTGCTGATGTCGTATTCCCTATGCCCATCTCACCACCGATAAACAGTTGAGCCCCGTTTATTGCTGAGCGTTCGGCTTGTTGGCGCCCACAATTAATGGCCTTTGCCAGTTGATCTTCATCCATCGCAGGACGTTCTATAAAATTATGGGTGCCAGGCCCCAATGAATGATTAGCCACACCTGCAATTGGCTCTATATCTGCAGCTGTGCCTAGATTGACAACTCTAAGCTCTGCATCTAGCTCTTTGGCCAATACGCTAATTGCCGCCCCACCTGCTGCGAAGTTACGGATCATCTCAACAGTGACAGATTGAGGAAATGCAGAGATGCCTTCACTCGCTACGCCATGATCTGCAGCAAAAACTACAATGTGTACCTTATCTAATGATGGGGTAGGCGTTCCTTGCATGGCAGCAAGGTTAATTGCAATCTCTTCCATGAGGCCCAGCGCACCGGGTGGCTTGGTTAATATTGCTTGCCGTTGTTGTGCCTCGGTTTGAGTTTTAGTGTTTACCTTATGGGGCGCACCATTTAGCCAATCGAACTTCATTATGATTCACCTTTAATAGATCTAAGCGCATGTGTCAGTCTTTGCCATGCGCATTCGTTTTCCGGGAGTCCAAATCGCAAACGTGGTTGATTACTAAACAACCGCGTCAATATGCCTTGTTGTGCTAAGCATTTGTGAATTTCAGCTGCTTGAGGTGTTAGCACAGATTGGAACAGTGCCGTTCCGCCCTCTATCGCCAGTTCGCACTCTTTTAATAGCGTAATTAAACGTTCTGATTCCGAGAACAGTTGTTCACGTGTTGATGTGTGCCATGGCTGATCGCCTAATGCTTGCTTTGCTATCCATCGCGCTGGACCATTTATGCTCCAGGGGCCTAACTCTTCAGCCAAGCGCTGTAGAAGTGAATGCTCTGCGAGAATAAAGCCGACTCTTGCCCCGGCTAAACCAAAAAATTTTCCTAATGAACGCAATACGATAAGCCCAGGCTGATTCGCATAGCAGCCTATGCTGTCTTGCGGTGTTACATCCATAAACGCTTCATCTACAACCAGCCAGCCATTGCGGGCAGCTAACTGTTCATGCCACTGCAATAAATCTTCAGAAGAAAAACGATGTCCAGTTGGATTGTTTGGATTTACTACGACCACGACATCATAGATTTCAATGGCCGTATGAATTTTGTCTGCAGCAATAAAATCTACATCGTAGCCGCAACGCTGCCATGCATGAGCGTGTTCGTTATAGCTAGGGGCGAGTACAGCAACTTTGCTGTGGCTGCACATCTTGGGAATGTTTTGGATTGCGGCTTGAGATCCGGCTACCGGTAACAAGCTTGTCGCGTTGTAGTAGGTGCAGGCTGTTTCAATCAATCCATCTTCATCTTCAGGCAAACGAGCCCAAGTCGATAGGGGAGGTGTGCCACCGTTCCATCCGTGTGGGTTGATGCCCGTTGAAAGATCAATCCATCTGTCGAGAGGAATATTGTACTGCTGTGCTGCAGCTCTTAGTTTTCCACCATGCTCAAGCAAAGAGCCATCCTCCTAATAAAATAGCAACTAACCATAGCCCTATGCTTCGATGGACCAACTGAACGGATCGTTTTATGTCGTCTGCGTGTGGTGTTTTATCTAATCCCAGCTCGGGTCTTTCTTGCCGTTTACCATGATAGATTGCTGCACCGCCGAGCTTAAGCGATAGTGCGCCAGCACCGGCTGCCATCACGGGGCCTGCATTTGGGCTTTTCCATTGGCGCCCTTGGTCTCGCCAGCAAAGCAATGCTTTTCGAGATTCGCCAACCAAGGCATAGGTGAGAGCAGTTAGCCGTGCGGGAATGTAATTAAGAAGGTCATCTAAGCGTGCGGCGGCCCATCCAAAATGAAGGTAACGGCTGTTTTTATATCCCCACATAGCATCAAGTGTATTTGCTAGTCGATAGATCACTACGCCGGGAATTCCGGCAACAATAAACCAAAAGATGGCACCAAAGATTGCGTCGCAGCCGTTCTCCAATACAGATTCGACTGTCGCCTTTGCGATCTCATGTTCGTTTAGCGCGCTGGTGTCTCTGCTGACGATAAAGCCGGTATAGGCTCGCGCTTGCGCAATATCGTTCGCAACCAATGCGTCATGAATTTGCATGGCATGTTCAGTCAAGCTGCGTGCGCCAATGGCAATATATAAAAGCACGATGCCAATCAACATCTCATCAGCGGCTGTCTGTGCTAAACCTGTCAATATAAATGCGCAGGGGATAATTAGTAATGCAACTGCACATATGCCGCGCAGCCGGGCTTGTCGTGGCGTGCTTTCATCCTTCCGTAATTTCGCTTCTACCAAGTTAGCTAAGCGACCAAAGCCCACCAGTGGATGCCAGCGCTTTGTCTCTCCTAATATGTAATCTAGCAACAGTGCAGCTGTAACGGATAAGGCGATCATTGAGCTGTCTCGTTTTTGTCTGCACCTTGCCAGCAATCTTCAAACAGCATCGACTCCAGCGGCTTGCCTTGTCGCCAACCTTCTTGTTCCAACATCGGTCTTGCATAAAATGATTTAACAGGACCTATACACAATAAGGCGATCGGTTTAGCACCCGCGGGGCAACCCAATAGTGTGGCCAAAAAACTTTGTTCAAATAGAGAAACCCAGCCCATGCCCATATTCTCAACCCTTGCGGCTAACCACAGGTTTTGAATGGCGCACGCGGTAGAGCAAAGTGCCATTTCATCCGGTAGCGTCCGACGACCTAATATTGTTCCGTCGTCAGGTGCTTGTACCACGGCTAGTAGCGTCGCGCATTCGCGTATCCCTTCCAACTTAAGTCGTAGGAACTCTTGTTTGCGCTCACCCAATGCTTGAGCCGTTTTTAAGCGCTCTTCATCTACATGGAGGGCTATTTTTTCTCTTAGCTTTGGATCTTTTATTTGGATAAATCGCCAGGGCTGCATAAGACCTACAGAAGGCGCTGTATGCGCA
>JBNKYV010000241.1:0-5811 GCA_050301075.1 Gammaproteobacteria bacterium | reverse complement strand
CCAGCACAGCCCGCGCCCACAGCACCTACGAACAACGCGCAGCCCTACATACCTCAACCACCAGCAGCTGAGAATCCTCCCTCAGAACCGTCACTGGATGACCTGCTAAGCATCCCACCTCAACAGGTAGATGCACCCACACCCGGCATTCCTACTAGTGCGCCGCCGATTGAACCGGCCTCTACTTCGCTGGATGATTTGTTGGGCACGCCGCCGCAACAATCTTCGCCGGCTGAAATAGCACCGCAGGGCATGCCAGTGCAGGCTAAGCCAGCACCTGCACAGCCAGCGCCAACTACCCCAAGCACACAGGGACACTCACAAGCGATTGATCAATTGTTAAATGGAATGGGGCTAGCCCACCTGAAATTAACACCAGAGGAAGAACAAGAACTCTCCTTCAAGGCAGGGCAACTCGTTCACGCGGCAGTGCAGGGGTTAGTGACCATATTGCGCGCCCGTGCCAGTATTAAAAGCGAATTCCGCATGTCTGTTACAACCATACAGGCAAAAGAGAATAATCCGCTGAAGTTCTCCCCTTCTGGTCAAGATGCTTTAAATCACATGTTTTCGCCAGGCTCTTCCAGTTACATGTCAGCCATCGAAGCAGTTAACGAAGGTTTTAACGATATGGAAGCGCACATGATTGCCATGATGGCAGGCATGCAATCAGCCCTGCACACTGTGCTGATGCGGTTTGACCCCGCCGCACTGGAAAGAGAGTTTGAACAACGCGAGCAGAAAAAAGGCTTTTCATTCAGCAGTAAGAAAGCCAAACACTGGGATGTTTACAACTCGCACTACAAGGAAATCATTGCCAGCGTCGAAGATGACTTCCATACACTTTTCGGCGATGAGTTTAGCCGTGCTTATGAAGAACAAGTAGCAAAACTTAAATCATCCCGGTAATTTATATACTAACTAAAACGCAAAACGCCCTCGTTATGAGGGCGTTTTCATTCATAGCTCTTAGAAAGAACTATTCAAACGGATTGCGCAGAACAATGGTCTCTTCGCGATCTGGGCCTGTAGAAATAATATCAACCGGCACACCTGCGATCTCTTCAATACGCTTGAGATAATCACGTGCAGCTTGAGGCAGATCATCGTATGACTTAACACCCACTGTTGACTCTTTCCAGCCGGGCATCTCTTCGTAAATAGGCTCACAAGTCTCCAGCACATCAGCAGCCAAAGAGAGTGAATTCAATTGCTCACCATTACTTTGGTAGCCAACACAGATACGAATCACATCAAGCCCATCCAATACATCCAACTTAGTGATACACAGACCAGACACGCTATTCACTTGATTCGAACGACGCAGAGCAACCGCATCAAACCAACCACAACGACGCGCACGGCCGGTGGTTGAACCAAACTCATGGCCACGACGCGCCAAGTGCTCACCCATCTCATCAAACAATTCTGTTGGGAATGGACCAGCACCTACACGTGTTGTGTAAGCTTTGGTGATACCCAGCACGTAATCCAAGCCACGTGGCCCCATACCACTACCAGTAGCCGCACCACCTGCTGTGGTGTTAGATGAAGTTACAAATGGGTAAGTGCCGTGATCGATATCCAGCAACGCACCTTGAGCGCCTTCATAAAGAACGCTTTCACCGTTATCACGGTAATCGTGCAGCATACCAGTGATATCAGCCACCATCGGCTCCAGCTGTTCCGCCCAACTCAGGCTTTGCTCGAGCACTTGTTGAAAATCAACAGGATCTGTTTTGTAGTAATTCTGCAAAACAAAGTTGTGATAATCCAGGATCTCACCCAACTTGGAAGCAAAACGCTCACGATGAAACAGGTCGTCCAAACGCAAACCACGACGAGACACCTTGTCCTCATAAGCAGGACCGATACCACGACCAGTGGTACCAATCGCTTTGCTGCCGCGTGCTTTTTCACGCGCCTGATCCAGGGCAACGTGGTAAGACAGAATCAGGGGGCAAGAAGGGCTGATTTTCAGACGCTCACGCGCTGGAACACCTTTCGCTTCAAGGCCTTCGATCTCTTTCAGCAACGCCTCTGGCGACAGAACAACACCGTTACCAATCAAACACTGAACGTTGTCACGCAAAATGCCCGATGGAATCAGATGCAGAACGGTTTTTTCACCGTCTATCACCAAAGTATGCCCGGCGTTGTGGCCACCTTGGAAACGAACAACCGCCGAAACCTTATCTGTTAACAGGTCAACGATTTTACCTTTGCCCTCGTCCCCCCATTGGGTACCAATGACAACTATGTTCTTACCACCGCTCATTTTTAACCTTCCAGTTACGTGCTGCCGCCGTTGGCGACGCTAAAATAGCAAAATATTTAAATAAAACTTAAGAATCTAAAGACACTACCTGCCACTGGCCATTAACCAGCTCCAGAGTGCGGTTGCATTCATTGCAAGAAATTTTTCCATTTTGCCCTGGCAACAACGCGATAACACGCTCACCAGCCTTACGCAGCTCGGCAATTTTTTGATCCAAGGCGGCATCTTCAACCACTGGTGCCAAAATACCCAAAACTGGTTCCACTTCATGCGAACTCAAATGAACCAATGTTTTCAGGTCTGTACTAAATCCAGTTGCCGGACGGGCACGACCAAATGACTCGCCAATCGCATCGTAACGACCACCGCGAGCAATCTCCTGCCCCTGTCCCGGAACAAATGCAGCGAATACTACACCGGTTTGATAACGATAACCACGTAGTTCTGCCAAATCGAAATAGAGCGGCAAATCACTGAGGTGAGCACGCACACGGGCTGCGATTTGACGCAAGTTATCCAACGCTTCCATAACTGCCGGGGACGCCCCTTTTAGTGTCTCTTGAGCCGCATCAAGCACCTGCTCATCACCATTGAGGTCAACCAGAGCAACAAGACGTTGTTTTTCTGCGCCGCCAACTCCCCAGTCAGAGAGGAAAGACTCAATTTCAGGCTTCGCTTTACGCTGCAGCGCCTCGAACAGGCAAACCTCTTGCTCTGCATTCAAACCAGCATCGCTCGCTAATGCGCGATAAATACCTACGTGACCAAGATCGACGTGAATCTGCTCGATGCCACTGGCTTTCAAAGTTTCCACCATCAAACGAACGATTTCCGCGTCGCTTTCTGGCCCTGCATGGCCAAACAGCTCGGCGCCCACCTGAATAGGTGCACGGGAACGGTCAAAACCTGTCGGTAAAGTATGTAACACTGGACCAATGTAACAAAGGCGCTCCGGTGCTTCGCATTTGAGCATGTGCGCATCGATACGCGCTACCTGAGGGGTCATATCCGCACGGATTCCCATCAAGCGCCCTGTAAGCTGATCGATAATTTTGAAGGTTTGAAGATCCAGATCATTGCCAGTTCCAACCAGCAACGAGTCCAGATACTCCATAATAGGAGGCATAACCAGGTCATAACCCCAGCTATGATACAAATCCAGCAACTGGCGACGCAGTTGCTCTAACTGTTTGGCTTCAGCCGGGAGCACTTCAGCAATCCCTTCAGGCAGCAACCAACGATCCGTTTTTTCAAATTGATCCGTCTTCTTGGAGACTTGATCCGTCATTCTTTTTTCACCAAATTTACGATTTAACGATAGACAGTACAACCAGGCCAACAATCATGCTCACCAATCCAAGCACGCGCAACGCCTTGTCATCCATCTGAACCATCTGGGCATAGGTGCGGCGTAAAGTCTGCGGTGAGAGGAACGGCATAATGCCCTCAATCACCAAAACCAGCGCCAGCGCTGCAAATAAGTCCTGCCAATCCATCGTCACAAAAAAAGCGGGCACCCCATCAAAGGGGTGCCCGGGCTGTATTTTAACTCAATTTTAAGGCTGTTATCAGCTGATTACCCTACTTCCCGCCACTTTGTTGGTTAAAGTAGCGGAAAAAGTCCGCGTCTGGCTCAATTACCATCACGTCCTGCTTGTTATTAAAGGAGGCCTTGTAGGCCAGCAGACTACGGTAGAACGAGTAGAATTCAGCGTCTTTGCTGTACGCTTTCGCGTAAATATCAGCAGCCGTCGCATCACCCTCACCTCGCAGCAACTCAGCTTCACGATAGGCTTCAGCCAACAATACAGTGCGCTGCTTATCGGCATCCGCACGAATACGCTCCGCCTCTTCAGCCCCCAATGAGCGCAAATCAGATGCTACACGAGCACGTTCTGCTTCCATACGTTGGTAAACAGAAACGCTGATATCGCCTTTCAGGTCGATGCGCTTGATGCGGACGTCCACCACTTCCATGCCGAACTCTTCAACCTGTTTGTCAGCACTGACCACCAGGATATCCATGATTTCGGCACGCTCACCGGAAACCACCTCCTGGATAGTGCGCTTACCAAACTCATCGCGCAGGCCATTTTTGATAATTTGCGAAAGACGCACATTTGCCAGACGCTCATCACCACCCATTGAGGTGAAATACTTGGCAACGTCATCAATACGCCATTTAACAAAGGCATCCACAACCACGTTTTTCTTTTCAGCAGTCAGGAACGTCTCTGGCTCGGCGTCCATAGTCAACACACGACCATCGAACTTGCGCACGTTATTGATAAAAGGAACCTTGAAGTGCAGGCCCGGCTCAAAATCAGACGATTCAATTTGACCCAATCGCAACAGAATGGCCTTCTCACGCTCGTTGACTGTAAAGATACAGAACGACGCAATAAACAAGCTCAGCGCAACAAGGATGACAATCCCTAAAGTTTTATTCTGATCCATTAGCGTCTCTCCCTGCTACGTAATGAGTCGCGATCGTGCTGAATCATACTTTCAGCAGATCTCACTGCGGAACGCACCGCATTATCGAACTGGGACTGAGCAGATGATGACATTGGTGCCGGCTGCTGAGGAGCATTATTCATCATGCGATCCAGCGGCAGATACAGCAAATTGTTACCACCTTCAACATCGACCATCACCTTGGTTGAGTTGCCAAAAACCTGTTCGATGGTTTCAAGGTAGATACGCTCACGCGTCACTTCAGGTGCTTTCTTATACTCAGCTAAGATACTTTCAAATCTTTTCGCTTCACCATCCGCCTGCGCTACAACCTGCTCTTTGTAAGCACTTGCTTCCTCAATTTGACGTGCCGCCGCACCGCGTGCTTTTGGCAAAATATCATTTGAGTATGCTTGCGCCTCGTTCACTAAGCGCTCTTTATCCTCACGCGCTTTTACAGCGTCGTCAAAGGCGTGCTGAACTTGCTCAGGTGGCTGAGCATCCTGCATGTTTACGCTGGTAATAATCAAACCAGTCGCGTAGCGATCCAGAATCTCCTGAATAAGGGTCTGTACACGACTAACAATATCGCCACGGCCCTCAGTCAATACGAAATCCATCTTGCTCTTACCCACCACTTCACGCACGGCACTCTCGGTGGCCTCACGCAGTGTTAGGTCGGGGTCGCGAACAGCGAATAGGTAATCTTTAGCAGACTTGATCTTATATTGAACCGCGAATTGAACATCAACGATGTTTTCATCGCGCGTCAACATCAAAGCCTCTGAAGGAACCGTGGCACTCTTACTAGAGCGACCACCGCTTGAGCGATAACCGATTTCAACATTTCGGATCTGATCTACGTCAACGCGAATAACGTTTTCCACCGGACGGGGGATACGAAAATGCAGACCTGGCTGCAAGGTATCAACGTATTTACCAAAACGCAGAACTACACCACGTTCAGCAGGCTGAATAATATTGATGGAGTCGTAGATCGCCAAGCCAACAATAAAAACAGCAACAAGGCCTAAGATTCCGCCTAAGCCAGAACCGCCTGGGCGTATTGGCGTTGC
>JBNKYV010000240.1:0-4301 GCA_050301075.1 Gammaproteobacteria bacterium | reverse complement strand
AGTGGCCGCTTTCTCGCGCTGAACAGTTATGAGAACCGCGTCTACCAAATCTCTCTGGAAGAGGGCGGGGCGTTGGTCGCCAAGTTTTATCGCCCCGAGCGCTGGAGTGATGAAACCATTTGCGAAGAGCACGCCTTTGCCAAAGAGTTGGAAAAGGCGGAGATCCTCGTTGCAATGCCCATGGCAGATGAAAGTGGCGAAACGTTGTTTGAGTATCAAGGCTTTCGCTTTGCCTTGTTTCCAAGCATCGGCGGACGCCACCCCGAGCTGGATCGTGATGAGCACCTGGAGTGGTTGGGCCGTTACATCGGGCGTATTCATTCTGTGGGAGCGGCACGCCCCTTCCAACATCGCCAGCGCTTGAGTGTTGATGTGATGGCCGTGCAAAGCTATCAGTTTCTGTTGGAAAACGATTTTATACCGCCAGAGTTGCAAGAGGCTTATCGCACAACAGCGGAAGATGTTGTAACGGCAATCCAGAATCGATTCGAGATGGTGGGGCCGGTTCGTCAATTGCGTTTACATGGAGACTGCCACGTGGGCAACGTGTTGTGGACCGACAAGGGGCCAACCTTTCTCGATCTGGATGATTGCATCATGGGGCCCGCCGTGCAGGATTTGTGGATGCTGCTTTCCGGCGATCGAACTGATATGGAGCGTCAGCTCTCTATCTTGATCGAGGGCTATGAACAGTTTTTCCTGTTTGATCCCATGGAGCTAATGTTGGTGGATGCCCTGCGCACTATGCGCATGATGAACTACTCGGCATGGTTGGCAAAACGTTGGCATGATCCCGCCTTTCCGATGGCCTTTCCCTGGTTTAATACGCCGCGTTATTGGGAAGAGCAGATACTGACGTTTCGCGAACAGTTGGCTGCGTTTGATGAGCCAACGCTGAGACTATTGTGATTTAACGCCGGGCAGCGAATCGATATCCACTTCATCCAGCTGCTCGGGGGTTAAGAAGCGCTTGCCGTAAGTCAGATAGACCTTCTCTTTGATAAAGATATCAAACAGATCAGGGTCGATATGCCCCTCTTCTTTCATGCTGCCGAGAATCCGCAGTGCAACCGAAAGCGGCATCGCCTTTTTGTAAGGGCGGTCCGCAGCGGTTAATGCCTCAAATATATCGGCTATTCCCATCAGTCGCGCCTGAACGGAAAGTTGCTCCCTGGTTAAACCATTGGGATAACCTTTTCCGTCCATGCGTTCGTGATGGCCTCCGGCAATTTCGGGTACGTTGCTTAAGTGTTTGGGAAAGGGGAGCGCTTCCAGCATGCGAATCGTGCGCACGATGTGATTATTGATTTGTTCGCGCTCCTCGATGGTTAATGTGCCTTTGCTGATATGCATGTTGTATAGCTCCTCTTCATTTAGGAGCGGTTTGGTTAGGCCGAAACGATCTGTCCACTGGCGCTTGGCGATCTCATCAATGCGTTCTTTGTATTCGTCCGACATAAATTCGCTGCCCTGATTGCATTTGCGAATAAACTCGAACTCCTCTTCCAGATGCTGCATGTGTCGTTGCAAAGGATCTTCGCCGGCTGGCTCGATATTGTGTTGTTCCAGCTGGGCCTTGAGTTGCGCAATCTCCGCATCGCGGCGCAATATCTCAAAACGCGACTCCACCAGATGAATGCGGTCGAAAATAGTTTCCAGTTTGGTGGCTTTATCCACGACATGAATAGGCGTGGTGATCTTGCCGCAATCATGTAACAGGGCGGCGATGTTGAGTTCGTACAGTTGTCTCTTGTTTAAATGAAAGTCCCCCAGTGGCCCCTCATGGGTATTGTTGATCGCGTCAGCAATCAGCATGGCAATCTCGGGTACGCGCCGGCAATGTCCGCCAGTGTAGGGGGATTTTTCGTCGATCGCGCTAGCGATCACCTCGATAAATTTTTCCAGTAGATGTCTGAGTTCGCTGATTAGCTGCTGATTATCCAGTGCCACAGCAGCTTGTGATGCTAGAGACTCCGCCAGGCGGGTTGCGCCTTCCGAAAACGCGACAATCTCTCCTGTCTCGCTCTCGGAATTAATGAGCTGTAAAACGCCAATCACCTCTTTCTCATGATTGCGCATGGGAATCGTGAGGAAGGATTGTGAGTGGTAACCGGTTTTCTCGTCATAGGCGAGGGTGCCGGAAAAATCGAAATACTTCTCTTCTCTTACATTGGGGATGTTGACGGTCTCACCACTGATGGCGGCATAAGCGGCAACGGTTTGCTGGTTCGGTTCGCCTGCTTCGTTATATAGATTGATGGGCGGGAGATTGAGCTGTCCGTACGGCCCGACCTGCATTACGTTGAGTGAGCGCGTGCGCATAATTGCGAAATGCAGCTGATTCTCCTTAAGCAGGTAGAGTGTGCCGCCATCTGCATGGGTGAGAGCCTGGGCACCATCGAGGATTTTTTCTAGTAGCTTCTCTTTATCGCTCTCAGTGGATAGCGCGATACCGATGTTGTTGAGCTGATCTATCTGTTCGGCAAGCGAGCTGTAGGTCGACATTAAATACCCCCTTCTGTATCCCTTGATATCGGTTGTTTGCAGGGTTTTATTACCCGCTCAGAAAGGTCGGAATTAAATTGACGCCATATGGCGACATGGTTTTTGTGGTTTTGCCGTAGACACTTTTTTGGGGGATCAGTAGAGTTTTAACCATCAACTGAACAGCAAGGAGGTGCTGAGATGTCTAACCTAATGGCAATGCTAAATTACGGACGTGAACAGGAAGTTCGCCAACGTGCATTAACGGTATTTACTCGTGCTAACTGTCCTTTTTGCATGCGCGCAAAAGAGCTGCTGAATAAGTTTGGCATTGAGTATATTGAGAATTGTATTGAACCCAATGGTGAAAAGCACCAGTGGATTATGCAAAAGTCAGGTCGTAAAGTGTTCCCACAGATGTTTGTCGAGAGTGAGCACAAAGGTGGTTTCTTCGAGCTGAAGCGTCACTGCTTGGACGGCACAATGAATCTGATTGCGAGCCCTGTGTAATTTAAGCGGCGGCTGCAAGTGCTAACAAAATCGTATAAAACATTAAATTAAATAATGATTTTGTTATAAAACAAAGTGCATCTTGGGTAGTTTGTTACTTTGCAAAGTTAAAGTATTACGTGATGTTACCTTACTGACAGACTTGGTTTTTTTGCTCTGTTTCCATAAAATTAGCGCTAGACAACGGCGTGGTCGGTAAGTAGAGTCGTGTTGTACACCAAGGCAAGGGAACGCCGAAATGTCAGATCCAAGTTTAGTAAAACGTGGCGATAAAGAGAGGGAGCTGCGTTCACGCACTTTAAGTATCTACACGGTTTCAACATGCTCGTTTTGTCAGCGCGCCAAGAATATGCTGGATGAAGCTGGTGTTAAATATGATGAGCATGTATTACAGCGAGGCGACGAGAAGCTGCGCTGGGTTTTGGAAAAGTCAGGTGGGCGAAAGGTTTTTCCACAGCTGTTTGTGGATGATGTCCATCTTGGGGGGTTTTACGAACTTAAGCGTCATTGCCAGGACGGCACGCTTCACCTCATGTTGGGGCCAGTTTAAGTCCAACTCTCTGATTTGCTCATGGGGCGCTGCCCGATGAGCGAAAACCAAAATTCATGGAAGGCCAAGGTAGAAATCTACTCGCGGGATTACTGCGGCTTCTGCACGCGTGCCAAAATGTTGCTTGATAACAAGCAAGTTCCGTATGTCGAATACTCCATTGGCGGCGATTACGACGCGCGTGAAAAGATGATTGAACGCGCCAAAGGCCGTTATACTTTTCCCCAGATATTCATTAATGATGAGCCCATTGGTGGGTGCACCGAGCTGTTCATGCTTGAGCAGGGCGGTGAGCTCGATGCGCTGCTGCTTGAAGCGCCAGCGAATGACGCTCAAGATTAATCATTAATTAATTTAACAGAATACGTTTTTGCAGGTCTGAGATACTGCGTAAAGATCTGAACGGAGATAACAGAATGAAAATCGGAACCCCTCTATCACCATCCGCGACTCGCGTCATGATGCTGGGTTGTGGCGAATTGGGTAAAGAGGTGATTATTGCGCTGCAGCGTTTTGGTGTTGAGGTGATTGGTGTTGATCGCTACGCCAATGCTCCCGGCCATCAGGTGGCCCACCGTGCCCATGTTATCGACATGACCGACGGAGAAGCCCTGCGTAAACTGGTGGAAGAGGAGAAACCTCACTTCATCGTGCCTGAGATTGAGGCTATCGCAACCGATATGCTGGCGGAGATTGAAGCCGCAGACCTTGCGGAGGTGATTCCTACCGCGCGCGCGACCCAGCTCACCATGAACCG
>JBNKYV010000239.1:0-3113 GCA_050301075.1 Gammaproteobacteria bacterium | reverse complement strand
ACCACCGTGTAGACGCGCTGAAAGAGCGTGGCGTTGAAGTTATCGGTGTTTCTATCGATTCTCAGTTCACTCACTACGCATGGCGTAACACCGATCCTGCTAACGGCGGTATCGGTCCTGTGAAATTCACTCTGGTTGCTGACACCAAGCAAGAGATCATGGAAGCTTACGACGTTGAGCACCCAGAAGCCGGTGTTGCCCTGCGTGGTTCTTTCCTGATCGACAAAGACGGTATCGTTCAATCTCAAACTGTTAACAACCTGCCTCTGGGCCGTAACGTTGACGAGATGGTACGTCTGGTTGATGCGCTGCAGTTCACTGAAGAGCACGGTGAAGTTTGCCCAGCTGGTTGGAACAAAGGCGACGAAGGTATGAAGCCTGACGCAGATGGCGTTGCTTCTTACCTGGCTAAGCACAGCAGCGATCTGTAAGTCTAAGTACTACTGATCGTTAAGAAGGCCGGACTCATTTGAGTCCGGCCTTTTGTTTTTTGTGTTATTTATTTTCTTTCTATGCGAGCAATTGAGCGTCTGTTGCTAAAATAGGCAGATGCAAAAGAAACTCGAACTTTTACAAATCTTAGCTGATGGAGACTTCCACTCTGGTGAACGCCTGGGCGAACTCATGGGAATGAGTCGAACGGCTGTGTGGAAGCATATTCAGGGGCTGCAAGAGCTGGGAATTGAGTGCCATTCCGTTGCTGGCAAAGGCTATCGCCTCTCTGAATCTTTGGAGCTGTTAGATTCCAAATCCATTACCGCTAATCTCTGTGAGCTTTCGTCCTCTCTGTTGTCACAGCTGGAATTACATCCTCAGATTGATTCTACCAATCGCCACCTGATGGGCGCTGTAGGCCAAGGTATGGAGAGTGGTCATGTCTGCATTGCTGAATCGCAGACAGATGGGCGGGGGAGGCGTGGCCGGGCATGGGTTTCCCCATTTGCCAAGAATATCTACATGTCCTGCTATTGGCAGTTTGATATCTCTCCAGCAATGTTGTCAGGGCTTGGGTTAGCTGTGGCTGTGGGTGTGGTGCGCGCATTAAACGAGCTGGGCATCAATGGAGCACAACTGAAATGGCCCAACGATATCCTGTGGCAGGGGCGTAAGCTGGCTGGGATTTTGTTGGAAATGTCGGCAGAGTCGGGCGGTCCTTATCACGTGGTCATTGGGGTGGGGCTGAACGTCAATATGGGCAAGTCTGTTGAAGAAATTGGCCAACCCTGGGTGGATTTGCAAAGTGTTATGGGGAGTCCGCTTTCACGTAACGCGGTGGCCGCAGCCTTGTTGCGTAATCTGTTGTGTACGGCGCGTGAGTTTGAAGAGGGTGGGCTTGCCGCGTTTGTCGATGCATGGGGTGAATATGATGCCTATGCGCAGCAGCCGGTTGTGATTCATCAAGCGGATGCGAGTATCGAAGGTATCGCCAAAGGGATCGACAGCGAGGGGGCGATATTGATCGAAACACCGGATGGGCTGCGCCGTTTTTATTCTGGAGATGTTAGCCTGCGTCCATTAAAGGTAGCTGAATGAGTGCTCTGCTAATTGATATTGGCAATAGCCGTATAAAGTGGGGTTTATGCCGCGACGGGGCGCTGGAGCAGTGTGCTTCATCAGAGCGTGGCAGCTTGTTATCTGAAGCTGTTAAAGCGATTTGGCAGTGCTTGCCTGTGCCGGAGCGAATTATGGCCTCCAGCGTGGTGGACGCTGCTTATGAGCAGGATTTGACCCGGTGGTGCGAAGCCAGTTGGGGGATTGCTCCAGAGTTTGTTTCTGTTAATCCCGATGCTGGAATCCGGTTGGCATATAGACAGCCCGAACGTTTTGGTGTGGATCGCTGGTTGGCCTTGATGGGCGGGCGCAGTGAGTTTGCTGGGGCGCTATGTGTCATTGATTGTGGTACTGCATTGACGATCGACCTGTTATCAGCAGACGACGAGCACCAAGGTGGGGTTATTGTTCCTGGGTTCAGGTTGATGCAGCAGGCCCTGCTTGGCAATACGGTAGGGATAAAATCTGCATTTGAGCTTTCATCCGGTCAAAGGCTAAGCCATCTACTGGGGACCGATACGGTTTCCGGTATCGAGCAAGGTGCCTTAAACGCCGTGACCGGCGCCATTGAGCACACAGTGGCTAAGATCAAGAGAAACATGAACTTGCCGATAGTTTGTATCGTAACGGGTGGAGATGCCTCAAGCGTACTAACTGAGTTGGTCGGTGAGTATCAGCATCGCCCCCATCTAGTATTACAGGGACTACAGGCGCTGATCGCTGACTAATCTGCATGAAATGGATTGCACTCATTTTTGTGTTGTTGAACATCGCTTATGCTGCATGGCAAATGCAGGCAGAGGTGGCGTCGCCTCCTCCTCCTTCTAAAGAGCCGATTACCATTGAGGGCGAGCGCCAACTCATTCTGGTCTCGGAGCGGAAGCCAGAGGATAAAGTACCGGAACCCAAGGCAAAACCTTCACCGCCTCCTGCAAAACCCGAAGTAGCTAAAACAGAGTCTAAGCCTGCCAAGCCGGTGGTGGCAGAAAAAAAGCCTACACCGCCTCCGCCAGTGGCTAAGGCCTGTTATTCCGTGGGGCCATTTGCGTTGGTGAGCGATGTTAGTAATGCTGCGCATATGTTCGAAAATGCGGGGATCACCGCGCAGCAGCGGGCGGTTTCAGAGCGGAAGTTGGCAGGGTATTGGGTGTTTATTCCGCCTTTGAATTCGATCAAGGCTGCTCGGGCCGTGCTGAGAGATTTGCAGAATAAAGAGTTGCGAGATGCGTTGATTATTGCCGAAGGCCAGAAGGCGAATGCTATTTCTGCCGGTGTGTATTACACCGAAGGCCAGGCATACGAGCGCAGGGACAAGATTCGTGAGTTTGGTTATGACGCTAAGGTCGAGGAGTTGACCAAGACACAAGCGCTGTATTGGGTGGATGTGGAGCTTAAAAAGTCCAGCGCTATCCCGGCCAAACTTTGGACAAGGGTGAGTAAAAAATACGCCAACATAAGTCAGAAAAAAAGAAAGTGCGAATAGTTGTATTTTTCTAAAAGAATCTGTATTATGCGCAGCCTGTGGTGCTGGTGTAGCTCAGTTGGTAGAGCAGCTGATTTGT
>JBNKYV010000238.1:0-17332 GCA_050301075.1 Gammaproteobacteria bacterium | reverse complement strand
GTAACTTAAATCAGTCCACTGCACGGCAATCGCATCGTAGCTTAAGCGCTCTATACCTTTGAGAATGTATTCACCTGTCAGCTGATCATGAGGAGACTGACTAACAATTACACCACCGGCATCCACCAAAAACAGATTAGGATCTTGCTGGCGAAATTCATCCACGGTCGTTGCACGGCGCAAAATACCGCCCTGATTGCCTTCTACACTGCAACCACAGGGCTCCAGCTCACCATCCTGATTGCCTGAATAGACCAGTGTCACGGTTGTATTTTCGCCACCTGCCCAAGCACTGCTCACGAACAACATCGCCAGCGCTACCATCCATTTAGACTGCATTATTTAGTTCCTTTCTCCATTTTCCGTGAGACCTCTTCCGCTTTGGCTTGTTCCCACAGCGCATCCATTGCCTCCAGCGACATCTCTGGCAGCGTTTTCCCTTGCTCGCTGGCCAACACTTCTACACGTCTGAAGCGCGCTTCAAACCGCTGATTCACGCCGCGTATCGCGACCTCGGGGTCGATCTTGGCGTGGCGCGCGAGATTAACGCAGGCAAACATCAGATCGCCGATCTCATGCTCCATCTCTTCTTTATGACCACCGGCAGCGATAGCCTCGCGTATCTCGCCGATCTCTTCTTCCATCTTATCCAGTACCGGGCCAATCTCCGGCCAGTCGAAACCGACACGTGCAGCACGGCGCTGCAATTTGCCGGCACGCATCACCGCTGGCAGTGCAACCGGGATGTTATCCAACACACTGGGGGGACGGCCCTCTTGCGCCGCTTTCTCTGCTCGCTCGCGCTCTTTATGTTGCTCCCAGGCCTGAGTTTGCGCTTCGGCACTACGAATGTCGGCATCACTGAAAACATGCGGGTGACGGGCAACCAGTTTGTCGGCAATGCCGTCAACGATCTCGTCAAAGGTGAACTCGCCCTGCTCTTTAGCCATTTGCGCGTAGAAGACGACCTGAAACAGCAGATCGCCCAGCTCGGCCTTGAGTTCGTCCATATCCCCCTGGTCAATGGACTCTGCCACTTCATACACCTCTTCAAGCGTGTAGGGCAGGATGCTGGCAAAGGTCTGCTCGCGATCCCACGGGCAGCCGCTTTGCGGATCGCGCAGGCGCGCCATGATATCCAACAGGCGATTGATATTACTCATATTTGTTTTCTGAATTGGAATGACTGAGCTGCGATGATAACAAGTGCAGGGCGGTAAGTACTATTTATCCCAGCCGCTCTATACCAACAAACTTGTTGTTTTCATCAAACTCGATCTGGAAGCGTCCGCGCACGCCGTTGTGATCGACAAAGGGACGGAGAATATTCACAGGAAAATGGATCATGCGCCCATCAGATGCCTTGGCGGCAACGTTGCGCACCGCACCGGAATAGTAGGCTTGCAGCTTGTCAGCCGAAATGGAGAGAGAAACGGTGATAAACCGGTTGGCCATCAGCCCTGCAGATGATCGAGCAGCACTCCGCTGGTTTGGCGCAAGCGCAAACTCATCAATATGGCAATTTTGTGAATGACCTTGAGTGCAGCTTCTGGCTGAAACTGGATAAAACGTTCGAAATTGCTTTTGGTAATCAGCAATAGCTTGGCAGGCTCAACGACAACAGCGGTCGCGGAGTGCGGCATACCATCGAGAATAGACATTTCGCCGATGGTTTTACCGGCACGCACGGTAGCGAGTTTTTTATCCTGACCAGATTCAGCAACGCGCTTCATTACATCCAGCTTGCCTTCGGCGACGATGAACATATAACTCTCGCGGCTACCTTCCATCAGCACCTTACTACCCACCGGCGCGCCATAGGCGCTCACAAACTGGGCAAATGCCTCTACATCCTGACGTGAAAGGTCGCGAAACATATCCGCACGCTCGAGCATATCCGCAATTTCGCCAACAAATGCTTCCCCGCTTCCGAGCTGTTCCAGTCTGTCGAACACCGACCCTGTCTTGGCCGTCATATGTCCCTCTCACGTAACTTTTTAAACGTATTATTTCGAATTATCGTAAGTTGTCTGTTTTTCTTAAGGATTCAGACGCCAGTGAGAGGGACAAAGGCAACTGGCAAAATGGTTTTGCTACGCAGTTCACCTTTTTCATTTTTTTCGATCAGTATCAGCTCCTGCTGATAATAGGAACCCTCAACGGGAATCACCATACGTCCCCCCGGCTTGAGCTGCTCGAATAACGCAGGCGGCACACTCTGTGGTGAGGCTGTCACAATCACCGCATCGTATGGCGCACACGCTATATAGCCTTCGCGGCCGTTACCGTGAATTACCGTAACGTTGTCATACCCCAACTGTTTGAGACGCTGACGCGCGTCATCGGCAAGTGCTTCGACAATCTCTATGGAAATCACCTCTTTAGCGAGACACGACAGTACCGCTGCCTGATAGCCAGAGCCTGTTCCCACCTCCAATACGCGAGATTCGGGAGTAAGACATAACAGGTCTGTCATCAATGCGACGATATATGGTTGAGAAATCGTCTGGCCGTGCCCAATCGGCAAAGGTGAGTTGTGATAAGCGGCATGTTCTAGCCCCTTGGGAACAAATTTGTGGCGGGGGATTTGGGCCATGGCATCGAGCACCTGCGAGCTAATCGTACTGCTCCCCACCCAGGGTGCTGCGCTACGCGCCTCTGCACAGATGGTCTCAACCATACGCTGGTTAGCTACATCAACAGTCCCAAACTGAGCATTCATCTTTAATATTCAGGCTCAAACGCCAGCGTCAGCCCTTGATCTTCAAACATGCCTACCTCTTCGGTTTCATCCAGCAGCCCTTCCCATGAATCCGGGGCGGATACTTCGCGCAGCCACATCTGCTCCCAAGTTTCTAAATCCAACTCCTCTATCTCACCCTCAACATATTGAATTTCAATACAATCATCGCCATCAACCGCAACGACTTCAAATGCCTGACCGCCGCGCGCCTGATACCAGCTCCCAATTTTGGCCTCTATATAAGACATAGCACCCCTCCTAAAAATAAGGATGACCATGCAGTAAAACTTCATGCTGCGTTACGTTATCAGCCCTGCCCCATCAAGGACTTTTATTTACAGACAAAACCTCCCTACGCCCACGCAAATCATTGCGTGTTGCAGAGTATTTTTTTTGTTTGGCTGTAACTCTAGCTTAGGTAAGAAATTCACAAATGTGTAGCCGCTCTTTTGAGTTTTTTTCTGCCCATTTGGCACGCTTTAAGCAGTGTTAACTTTGCTGTTTTAACAGCATCTTTTAAGGTGTTTGCAGCGCCTGTATCACCCTGGATAATAGCCAAAATTTAGCTACTATTAATATATGTTCTGATTTCTCAACTGACGTCACAAATGGAGTGTGACTGAAATCACGGATTCGTCTAAGCAAGGGCGCTGATTTACCGAATATATAGGCAAGGAGATTTTTTATACGGAACAGCAATACGTTGGAGTACAACAGATGTCACAAGCAGCCCAAACCATTACCAGCCAAGAGCTTCGTGAATTCGCTCCGCTGAACAAACTGAGTGAAAGTGATGCTCAAGAGCTTTTAGTCACGTCCATCACCGCTACGCTTTCAGCAGGCACGCCAGTATTTCAACCCACTGATCGTGACAAGCAAGTTTTCTATCTACTCGACGGTGAAATCGAACTTATCAACGACGATAAGCAAAGTACCTTTATCAAGAGCGGCACACCCGAGGCAAAACAACCACTAGGGCATCACATTGAAGGCCAATACATGGCCATTGCCGCAAAAGATTCTGTGTTACTGAGTTTTGATGCAGACATGCTTGAGCTATTTCTTAGCTGGACAACATCAGATGCCTATACGGTTAGTGAAGTATCCAGCTCTAAAGGCGAATGGCTGGATCGCCTTTTACAGTCGCGCGGCCTGTTACGTTTTTCAGAAGAGCACATCCACGATCTTCTGGCACGCATGAAAGAGATACACTTCAAAGCCGGAGACATTGTCATCAATCAAGACGACGAAGATGACTATTACTACGTTATCAAATCTGGCACCGCAGAAGTATCTCGCAAACCTAGCCCCCTATCAAAAGATATCAAGCTGGCTGAACTGCATGCAGGCGATGCATTTGGTGAAGAAGCATTGTTATCAGAAACACCACGCGGCGCGACCATCACAATGAAAGAAGATGGTGATTTGATGCGCCTGTCGAAAAAGGATTTTTCTTCTCTGTTAGCTGAGCCACTGTTATTCAGCATGGACTGGGAAGCCGCACAAGGCCTGATCAAGTTAGGCGCCGTGTTAATTGATGTGCGCCTGCCTGATGAGTTTGAACGTTTTCATATTCCTGGCAGCATCAATATTCCTGTCGCACTGATGCGACTCAAAATGAAACAGTTAAGTCATCACCGCAAGTACATTATCTGCTGTGATGACGGCAGCCGTAGCTCAGTGGCAGCATTTCTGCTTAACCGCAACGGGTTCGACACATACATTCTTGATGGTGGGCTCGCTCAACACCGCGAACTGATCAATAAAGATATTGATAAGAACCTGGCGCATGAAGAACCTGCCAAGGTTGAAGATACAGGGCTTAGCCTGGAAGAGGCGTCTAACGAGTTCGTAGAAGAGACAAAATCAGAACTCGTTAACGAAGCCCCGGCAGAAACAATAACACCGGTGCAAAAAACATTGCATTCATACGCTGAACACTGGGGGGACACCGTGGAAGATACACAAGACCTTTCATTTAAAGATTGCAGCGATGTAGAAACTCGCGGCAAAACCAAACCATTCGTTTCAAACGTCTTTGTGCCAGTTGTTAAAGAAGTAAATGCACAAAAGGCAAATAAGGTAACGCACAAAGCGAAAGTTAAAGTGGAAAAAACAGTTATCCACAGAGAACATTCAAACCATATTCGCAACACTGGCATCGCAATTCTATTTGCGTTCGCAGCTTTGAGTGGTTACCAATACTTTTCAATGCAAGGTAATGACACCACCACTAGCGAGTCCTTCACAGAAGAGGTGATTGAGCCCACAATCACAAACACAATTGAAACACCCGTTAGCAGCACACCTGCTACACCAACATATCGCGAAACAGTCGCTCCGATCCCCGTGATTGAGATTCCTCCAACACCTGCGTCAGCCACTAACGAAGAAGATGTCACAGCCGAGCAGGATATGCCTGTAGAAGAGATTATTGTCACCACCGAAATTGTTGAGGAAGAGCCAAAATCAACAGTGGTTGATCCAGCCACGCGCGGCTTCATCAACAACTAATTTCCAAGCAATTTTTTACCCCCGAGCAGCCTGATTGATTCAGGCTGCTTGCACAACCCAAAACACTGTGTATACTTACAGCATACTGTATAGAAAAACAGGATGCTGCGAATGGCTAAGTTAACTGCACGGCAAGAACAGATTCTCCAGCTGATAAAAGACTTTATCGCTGAAACCGGTATGCCACCGACCCGCGCGGAGATCGCGGAGACATTAGGTTTTCGCTCCGCCAACGCAGCAGAAGATCATCTCAAGGCCCTGGCCAGAAAAGGCGTTATCGAACTGATGTCCGGCGCCTCACGGGGCATACGCCTGCTTGAAGAGGATGGCCTACCCCTTGTTGGCCGTGTCGCTGCTGGTCAGCCCCTGCTGGCACAGGAACATATCGAAGATCATGTAAAAGTCGACCCTGCCCTGTTCCATCCACATCCCGACTACCTGCTCAGGGTAAACGGTTACAGCATGAAGAACATCGGCATTATGGATGGTGACTTACTCGCCGTTCATCACACGCCGACAGCCACCAACGGGCAAATTGTTGTCGCGCGCATTGAGGATGAAGTGACCGTTAAACGTTTCAAACAGCGCGGCAACATCATCACCCTTATTGCTGAAAACGAAGAGTTTGAACCGATTCGTGTAGACCTGAGAGAACAGGAATTTGCCATAGAAGGTATTGCTGTTGGCGTCATCAGACAGGGGGCCGACATATGAACGCCGTAAACCTCAGCTTTAATTTTGACCTGGATGGGAAGATCAACCACCCTAAAAAGCAGACCTTCAGTACCGGCCATGCCGCACTGGACATCTTATTACCGCATGGTGGCTGGCCTGTTGGCGCGATCACCGAGATTTTTTGCCCTGATGATTGCGACTTTGCGTTCTCACTAATTATGCCCACGCTGGCAAAACTGAGCACTACGCAACGCTGGGTGACATTAGTATCACCACCCAACACACCCAGTGCTCAACAACTTAGAGCCTCACAGGTTGATCTTTCGCATCTGCTACTGATTCACCCACACGCCACCACCAATGGTCTGTGGGCGGTTGAACAAGCATTACGCTCGGGCACAAGCTCCGCTGTATTTAGCTGGGTAACCAGTGCAGACCACCGCGCCATGCAAGACTTGCGTGGTGCAGCATTAGCTGGCAACTCTTGTGGCTTGGTTTTTCGCCCTGATTGGGCAATTGAACAACCCAGCGCGAATAACCTGCGTTTGCGTATTACCCCAATGCCAGACCAATCTATTTTTATTGAACTATTAGAACAACGCTCGTCTCGCGCAAAATCTGCTATTTTTCTTGAGTCAGCGATTGAAAAAATCGCTTAAAACGATCTTCTCTCTTCACATACTAAAGCAGTTCTAATGAACTGCTTTAGATAATGCTATTTAGATAGCAACTATTCATACCGCGCACCCTATAAAAATTTTGTTTCGCGCCGTTTAACATTTAGTAACTACAGATAAGCAATTACGACTTCAGTTAAGTCATTAATTAATAATATAGCCATTTGGCTTAACTTACCTTTTATGAAATATTAATTTTATCATTCAAGTGCGAAGCGAATTAATGAACGATATTACTGACAACCTTCTTGATACCATACCCGCCATCATGCTTAACATTGATGAAGCAGGTAACGTAATTGATTATCGAGCATCACAATTTTCAGCTGGACACCCCGAACCCGAAACACTTCCCTGCCCGCTTAACAAACTACTGTCAGAGCATAAAGCAGAGGAACTCATTCAAATTAGCAAATCACTTCGTCCTGGCCAGACACCAGCGCCCTTTCATTACAGCGCAACAGTGAATAGTGAAAAGCTCTACTTTGAAGGACGTATATCAAAAAAAGTTGCCGGGCTCACCACACTAATTGCGTGGGATGACTCTGAAAGCAAACGCGCGGAAGAAGACAAACACAATTTGTATGAACAGTTACGCCAAAGCCAGAAGATGGAGGCACTTGGCCAACTTACCGGCGGTATTGCTCACGACTTTAATAACATTCTTGCGAGCATACTCGGTTATGCAGATCTCACGCTGGATGCAGTAGATGAAATGGGCCATACAGATCTTGTACGTTACCTACAAGAAGTCATCGACTCTGGAGAGAAAGCACGAGACCTAATTGCACAGATGCTGGCGTTCGCACGAGCCAAGCCAAATGATGCGATCTCGCTAATGCCGACACCTTTAGTTAAAGAGACGGTTAAGATGCTCCAGTCAGCCCTGCCATCAACCATAGAGCTGAACATTACCTCTGAGGAGGATTTGCCACATATTGAAGTTGATCCATCACAGTTTCATCAACTTATCGTTAATCTGTGCATTAATGCCCGCGATGCAATTGAAGAAAAAGGCAATATCGATATCACGATTACCCATGGTGAACATTTTCAGAACAACTGCGCCTCTTGCCAATCCCGCTTTGAAGGTAGTTACGTTGAAATCGCCATTTCTGATAATGGGCACGGCATCAATCCCACATTTATCGACAAAATTTTCGAGCCATTTTTTACAACAAAAGAATCAAACAACAATACCGGCATGGGCCTTTCAGTCGTTCATGGCATCGTTCACGAAAATGGTGGCCATATCGTTGTCGACTCGCAACCAAACTATGGCACCACGATCAAAATTTATTTACCCGCTGTTGAGCAGCAAAAAGATGAAGTTGTCAAAGGTGGCAAAGCCGTTTCGCTTAAAGACATCGATATCAATGCCAATATTCTCGTCGTTGATGACGAAGAGTCCGTTGCCCGTTTACAGGGAGAACTCTTAAGAGCTAAAGGCTTTTCAGCCGTTGTATTCTCGGATTCGCTTCATGCACTGGAAGCGTTTAACGTGAATCCGGACAGATTTGATTTATTGCTTGCTGACCAAACTATGCCAGGCCTTACGGGCATTGAACTCGCGCGAGAAGTACTATCGCTTCGCCCTGATATGCCAATCGTATTGAACTCGGCTCAAGGTGACCATGATTATACGGATGAGGCTAAATCTGCTGGCATTAAAGCCTTTCTTACCAAGCCAATTCCGTCTGAAACATTAATAAATACAATTATTGGCTTACTCGCAAACAAAAAATAAGGGCGCTGTTTTACTCAAACAACGCCCTTGTTTTGTTTATCAGTTAAGTTATTAATTACAGGTAATAACCAAACTCTTCGTTAAAACGGTCTTCAAACTGTTGGCGATCAAAGCGGTGGTTTTGCGTACCCGCCACTTCAATTTTGATTGCCCCCATCAATGAAGCAATACGGCCTGTTGTTTCCCAGTCCATATCATGCATCAGGCCATACAGCAGACCTGCACGATATGAGTCGCCACAACCAGTAGGGTCAGCTAATTGGGCAGGCTTGGCAGAAGGAATCTCAATGCGATGCTCTTTCGTGTAAATGTGTGAACCTTCACCACCCAAAGTCACAATCAATGCCTCAACGTGCTCTGCAATTTCGTGCGGTGTTTTACCGGTACGATCTTGCAGTAACTCCATTTCATAGTCGTTTACTGTCACCCAGGTCGCTTGCTCAATAAACTTCATCAGGTCATCACCATCGAACATTGGCATACCCTGACCTGGATCAAAAATAAAAGGAATACCTGCTTCAGCAAACTGCTGTGCATGCAGGATCATGCCATCACGGCCGTCTGGAGAAACAATACCGATGCTTACACCCTCTGCATCTTCAACATTGTTGTCATGGGAAGAACCCATCGCACCAGGATGGAATGCAGTGATCTGGTTGTCATCCATATCAGTGGTAATAAATGCCTGGCCAGTAAAACTGCCATCAACCACTTTAATATGCTTACGCGAGATACCACACTCATCCATCCATTTGGCGTATGGATCGAAGTCAGTACCGACAGTTGCCATTGGCAATGGATTGCCGCCGAGCAGTTTCAGGTTATAGGCGATATTACCTGCACAGCCACCGAACTCACGGCGCATATCAGGCACAAGAAAAGAAACATTAATCATGTGCACTTTATCGGGCAGGATGTGATTCTTGAATTTGTCATGGAAGACCATGATGTTGTCGTAGGCGTAAGAACCACAAATCAGTGCAGACATAAATATTCCCTTTTACATTACCAATACAAATAACCAGACAAGCGCGGCATTCACTAATGCCACGAACACAGCAGCGGAACCGATATCCTTGGCCCTACCGGCCAATTTGTGATGTTCAGGACCAATGCGGTCCACCACCGCCTCGACTGCAGAGTTTAACAGTTCTGTTATTAATACCAACAGTAAACTGCCAATGAGAAGTGCGTATTCAACCCCATTATCACCAAGCCAAATGGCAACGGGGCTTAATACTAATAGGAGTGCTAATTCCTGACGGAAAGCGGCCTCATGCTTGAAGGCCGCTTTGAATCCCTTATAGGAGTACCCAGCCGCATCGATGATGCGGGCAATACCTGTTTTTCCTGGCTTAGCCATCTACCTCTTGTGCCTTCCACGTCAAATCCAGTTCACGCGCTGCGCGAACATCATCCAAACGACGAGAAGGTAGGTCATACGGTGCACCTTTAAGATGATCAGCATCTTCCTGAGCTTCAGCCTTGATCTTAACCATCGCTTCGATAAAACCATCCAGCTCTGGCTTAGCCTCAGACTCTGTCGGCTCAATCAGAAAACACTCAGGTACCAACAATGGGAAGTATGTAGTTGGTGCATGGAAGCCGTAATCCAACAAACGCTTAGCAAAATCCATGGCTGTTGCGTTGAGTTCCTTGGCCTCTTTCTTCAGCGTCAGAATAAACTCATGCGTTGCACGGCGCTCAGGATAAGCCATCTCAAAACCAGCTTTCTTCAATTGCGCCATCATGTAATTCGCATTCAGCGTTGCGTACTCAGCAACACGCTCCATCCCTTCACGGCCCAACATTCTCGCGTAAACATAAGCACGTAATAACACACCAATGTTACCGGAATATGCAGAGAGGCGACCGATGCTCTGCGGCAGATCTTTTTCAGTCAACCAGCGGTAGGTATCGCCCTCTTTGCCAACAGTAGGAATCGGCAGGAATGGCAACAGACGTTCGCTCACACCGACAGGACCCGCACCAGGGCCGCCACCGCCATGAGGTGTTGAGAAAGTCTTGTGCAGATTCATGTGAATTACATCAAAGCCCATATCACCAGGACGCACCTTGCCCAAAATAGCATTCAGATTTGCGCCATCGTAATAGAGCAGACCACCGGCATCATGAACGATCTTTGCGATCTCTTTGATCTTGCGCTCAAACACACCCACCGTTGACGGGTTAGTCAACATAATGCCGGCTGTTTGTGGACCCACCGCTGCTTTCAAGGCTTCAATATCGATATCGCCATCGGCTTTAGTTGGAATCTCTTTTACTTTGTAACCACACATAACAGCGGTCGCTGGGTTAGTACCATGCGCAGCATCTGGCACAACCACTTCAGTACGCGCACTATCGCCACGCGCATCGTGATAAGCACGGATCATTGCCATACCAGCAAACTCACCTTGCGCACCGGCTGCAGGTGTTAAAGAGACACCTTTCATACCGGTAACCTCTTTCAGGATCTCTTGCAGGTCATACATACAACTCAACAAACCTTGGCCTGAAGACTCAGGCGCATAAGGATGGCGACCGGCAAATCCAGGCAACAGCGCAGCAGAGTTACAGATGCGCGGGTTGTACTTCATCGTGCAAGAGCCCAGCGGATAGAACTCTGTATCAATAGAAAAGTTCTTTTGCGACAAGCGTGTGAAGTGACGCACCACCTGCATCTCAGATGCCTCTGGCAGTGTTGGGCGAGACTTACGCTGTAGCGCAGCGGGGATACCCGCAACATCGGTTTTTGCAGGTACTTGGCCAGTTGCGTAACGGCCTTGACGAGATTGTTCAAAGATCAACATAAGCTATACGTCTTCAATAAATTATTCGGTTAACGCAGCAATCGCTGCTTCGTAATTCGGTTCGTGAGTTAGCTCTTCCACCAGTTCGGAATAGATCACTTTACCTTGCTCATCCAACACCAGCACCGCGCGTGCAGTAACACCGGCCAATGGCCCATCAACCATCAACACACCATAGTCTTTGGCAAAACGGCGTGAACGCATCATGGATAGCGGCTGTACGTTTTTCAACTTCTCAATGCCGCAGAAACGGCCTTGCGCAAATGGCAGATCTGCAGAGACCATCAACATCACCACATCATCACGCCCTGCAGCCAACTCGTTAAACTTCTTGGTAGAAGTGGCGCACACGGGTGTATCCAAACTAGGAACGATGTTCAACAGAACTTTTTTACCGGCAAAATCCGCCAGCGTCTTGTCCTGTAGCTTGGCATTTTGCAGCTTAAAGTCTGGCGCTTGATCACCAACCTTGGGCAATTCACCAATGGTATTGATGGCCATGCCGCGCATTACGATGGTTGCCACGATTATGCTCCCAACACTTCTTTGAGCGCTGTTACGTAAGCATCCAAATCGGCGTCTGTTTTTGTTTCTGTTGCTGAAACAGAGATACAGTCACCCAACTCAGAATACTGTTCACCTAAAGCATATCCACCGTAAACACCTTTTGCAGCCAATGCATCCAGCACTTCATTAACAGGCTTGGGCAAACGCAGCACAACATCGTGGAAATTTGCACCGCTGAATACGCGCTCTACGCCAGCGATCGCAGTTAACTTATCCGCCAACGCTTTAGTGTTAGTGATACTTTGCGCAGCAACGCGTTCCAAACCTTCTGCACCGAGTAGTGACATATAGATAGTGGCAGCGGTTACCATCAAACCTTGATTGGTACAGATATTTGAAGTCGCTTTCGAACGACGGATGTGTTGCTCACGTGCTTGCAGAGTCAACGCAAAACCCGGCTTACCATCCAGATCAACCGTGCGACCGATGATACGACCTGGCAGTTGGCGCACGTGTTTTTGCTTACAACACATAAAACCAAAGTAAGGACCACCACTGGAAAGCGGAATCCCTAATGGCTGACCTTCACCACATGAGATATCAACACCATCAGCGCCCCACTCACCTGGAGGTGTTAACAGCGCTAGAGTCGTTGGGTTCACAACCGCAATGCTCATCGCATTATTGTTGGCCGCCCAATCAGTCAGTGCATCCACATCTTCCAATACACCGAAAAAGTTAGGCTGCGGAATCACCAATGCAGTGATGTCTTCACCTTCATATTTACCTAGTTCACCAACCAGCATCTTACCGGCATCTGCGCAGTAAGGTAGCTCTTCGATGGTGATGCCTTGGTTCTTAACGATGTTTTTAACGACTGAGCGATAAGCGGGGTGCACTGTACTTGGCATCAAAACCTTTTTCGATTTTGATTTACGATGCGCACGCACCGCCATCAGCACCGCCTCTGCTAATGCAGATGCTCCGTCATACAAAGATGCATTAGAAACATCCAAACCGTTCAGGCTTGCCATCATAGTTTGGTATTCATACAACACTTGCAACGTGCCTTGACTAGCCTCAGCTTGATAAGGCGTATACGCAGAATAGAACTCACCACGTGTGGCGATATCCCAAACCGCTTGAGGGATGTGATGTTCATAAGCACCGGCACCAATAAAATTCAAACCGGTTGCATCGCCAGCAGCACGCTCTCGCATCAAACGGGCAACGCCCATCTCATTCAAACCGCTGGGTACTGCATCACTCAAACCATCAATACGCAGTTCAGCGGGAATTTCATCAAACAAGTCTTCGATGCTGTTAATGCCGATGGCATCGAGCATCTCTTTTTCGTCTTGCTCGGTATGTGGAATAAAAGGCATGACTTAACTCAACTTATATTCGTTTACATCTGTAATTAAAACGAGGATATTTTTGCGCAGGCAAGGCGCGAAGTCTTAGAGAACCGGAGTTAACAATTAGTTAATGAGGATCGCAGAAAACTTCGCAACGCCGCATGCGCGAAAATAGACCGTTTTAGTGGTCTTCTTCGGCGCAAAGCTCAGTGTAAGCATCGGCATCCAGCAGCTCGTCCAACTCACCTTCTTCGGTCAGTTTGATCTGCATGATCCAGCCATCGCCATAAGGGTGGTTGTTTACCAGATCAGGGGTATCAGCCAAATCTTCGTTAACAGCAATCACTTCACCTGTTACAGGGCTGTATACATCTGACGCTGCTTTTACAGACTCAACAACAGCGCACTCTTCGCCTACAGAAACAGCAGCACCCACTTCAGGTACCTCTACGAATACCATGTCCCCCAACAGCTCTTGTGCGTGATCGGTGATACCGACTTTTACGGTACCGTCGTCCAATACTTCTACCCACTCGTGGCTTTTGCTGTATTTCAGATTCGCTGGTACATCACTCATATTCAGATCCTCTTTAAAAATTTAATAACTATTTTTTGAGCCACAACAACATGGCTGAAAATTCTTAATTCAATTCGATAGCGGCTTTGCCATTACGCGCAAAAGGTGGTTTAACCACTTTGCACGCCAGCTGCTTACCACGCACCTCTACGCTGCAGCTATCTGTAACACTGGCATCAACACGCGCAAAAGCAATTGATTTGCCCAGTGTTGGTGAGAAACCGCCACTGGTTGTTTCCCCCACAGTTTCGCCATTCAGCGTTACCGTTTGATGGGCACGCAATACACCTTTGTCTTGCAACACCAAACCAACAAACTTGCGCAGGCCACCTTTCTCTTTTTGTTCTGTGATGGTGGCACGGCCTATAAAATCACGCTCTGCCGGTTCCCAGGCAACTGTCCAGTTCAGGCCAGCTTCCAGTGGGCTAATGGACTCATCCATATCTGAGCCATATAGATTCATTCCCGCTTCCAAGCGCAGACTGTCGCGAGCACCCAGGCCACAGGGGCGTACACCTTGCTGAACCAGATCATCCCACAGTTTCTCTGCACGGTCATTGGGGATCATGATCTCGTAACCATCTTCACCCGTGTAACCAGTGCGAGCAATAAAAAAGTCTTCGCTCTCTACCCCGAAGAAAACCTTAAGTTTAGCAGCCGCTTCCACTTGTGCCATGCTTAATACCGCATGGGCTTGGTCGCAGGCATTTGGACCTTGTACGGCGATCATCGCCAGATCATCGCGCTCGGTAACTGTCACGTCAAAATTGGCCGCTTGTTTACCAATCCACTCCAGATCTTTGTCACGCGTTGCAGCATTTACAACCATTCGGAACCAGCTGTCATTCATGTAATAGACGATCAAATCATCAATCACGCCGCCATCTTCTTTCAGCATGCAGCTGTACAGCGCTTTGCCTTCATCTTTGAGGCGAGCCACATCGTTAGCCAACAGGTTTTGCAGGAATGGACGAACACCCTCACCTTTCAGATCAACGATGACCATGTGCGATACATCAAACATGCCGGCATCGTTACGCACGGCGTGATGCTCTTCGATCTGCGAACCGTAGTTGATTGGCATATTCCAGCCTGCAAAATCGACCATTTTGCCGCCACATTTAACGTGCTGATCATAAAGTGGTGTATTTTTCGCCATTACGTGATTCCCTATTAATTGAATTCAGATTATGCCGCAGAGTGTCCTTCTTCGGCGTGATAGCTGGAGCGCACCATCGGCCCCGCTTTAACCCAGGCAAAACCCATTGCTTTGGCCTCGGCTTCGTACTGTTCGAATGTTTCAGGAGAGATGTACTCTTTCACCGGCAAGTGATAACGGGTTGGACGCAGATACTGGCCCAGAGATACACGCGCCACACCGGCAGCTCGTAGGTCTTGCAATACAGCGAGCACTTCCTCTTTGCTCTCACCCAAACCCAGCATCAATGCTGACTTGGCTTCGACATTAGGCAGCTTGGCTGCCAGAGCTAACAGATCGATCGAGCGCTGATATTTAGAGCCGCGACGCACCTCTTTATATAGACTAGGAACGGTTTCAACGTTGTGACCCCACACCAACTGACCACCGTCAACAGCGCTAGCAATCATCTCAATGGCGCCTTGCTGATCCTGCTGGAAGTCAGGCGTAAGGATTTCCAGGCCGATATCCGGCTTATCCTGACGCAGACGCTTGAGGGTTTCGGCAAAGATACCTGCGCCACCATCCGGCTGTTCGTCACGATTAACAGACGTTAACACAACATAATCCAGCCCCATACTGGCCACGGCTTCTGCCACGCGGCGTGGCTCATCACCATCCAAAACATCGGGGCGACCGGTTTTTACATTGCAGAAACCGCAGGCACGGGTACAGGTATCACCCAGCAGCATAAAAGTCGCAGTGCCACGACTCCAGCACTCGGCACGATTGGGGCAGTGAGCCTCTTCACAAACAGTATTCAGGGCTTGGCGCTTAACCGTACCAGCGGTTTTGCCATACTCGGTGCCGCCACCCAACTGCTGGCGGATCCACGTCGGCATTCTGCTGACGTTAGGTTTGGAAGAATGATCAAAAACAGGAACGTAGGTAGCCATCTCAAATACCGTTACACAAACAAAAAAGGGCGATAGATAAACATCGCTGCTTATCTATCGCCCCTCTGTCCTGGTACCTGAGAGTGTTTACCCCCTTCGGTGAATGCAGACAGCATTCTCTCCAGAGCCAACCCCCCAATCCACGGTCCTGAAGCCTGAGCGATTCCGGGCGGTTGCGCCTTCGGCGGTGCAGTGACTGCACACTCTCCCACGGTGAGGTTAGGTTGATGGGAAACTATACCTTTTGAGCGCCCTAAAACCAAGCCTTAGTTTTTTGGCTAAAATAGCCAGACACCCATTAAATCGCGAACACGCCATGCAAAAACATACGCCTATCTATCGTTTCGCCGCCGGCACGCTGCTCAGCCTGAACACATCGCTGGCCACTGCCGCCCCCAGTTACATTGGCATCCAGCTTGGTGGTAACTTTGATGATCAGACTCAGGCATTTGCTGACATCGAGTTTTCCATCGGCAATCGCGGCTATATCAATCTGGGTATGGGCACCTCTGATTATGAGCTGACTCAAAACGTCACACTCACCACGGACTACTTCAACATCGGCTACTCCAGCCCCAGAGATGGCGATATCACCCTGGCCGTGAATTACGACTACTGGGAGCTGCGCACCATGCAAGCAGACTCTTACACGGCCAGTATTGACTACTACTATGGTGACTGGGACTTTGGCTTTCACCCAGAGCTGCATTACATCAACGTAGACTTACCGAACAACCCCGACATCAGCGTACGCAATACCGGCGCTGGTGCCAGCATTGGTTACTTCTTCGAAAACAGCTATTTCTATGGTAGCTATTACGCCTACACATTTTCAGGCACGTTACCGCCGAGTACGGATCTGACCAACACATCATCGGGCCTACTGGGATCACTGAACCAGACAGAAAGGGAACGACTGTATCGCCGTGCATTCATTGATAACACCATCCGGCAACAGATCTCATCTTCACTGGATAAAAAACGCGGCACCATTGGCTTGGATTACTATTTCGAGACCACCAGCCTTGGCGTGAAATATCAACAAGGCACCAGCGTTATCGATAACGCCGATTACAAGATAAGCACATTAAGTGGATCAATCGACTTGACTGAGCACTGGCAATTCGACGCCAGCGTGAGCCATACACAGGGATCAGAAAACGAGTTTTATTCAGGAACGTTGAGCTACAACTGGTAAAGAACTAATAAGCTGGAACGGCTCCCTTGCAAAACGGACAAGGGAGCCGTTCAACTCACAAACTTTCTACATCAACTTATTCACAACCTGGAGGCAGATACTTCTCAGCCAGGTTCTGGCCATAACAGGACCAGTAAACCTGCCCCTCCTCAACATAGGGTTCCAAAACGATATACATTTTCTCACCAGCTGCATCGACACCTACTGAAGCACCAATCACACCCGAGTCATACATAGAGATCGTGTATTTGCCTGCAGGCCCTGAAATCGCCGCCGACTCATAACCCAGTTCCGTCAAATCTTTTGGCCATGCCTGATTTTGCACAGCATAGCTACCAACGGCATCACGTACTGGCAAAGCAGCCTGATAGGCCACGGTATAAGAAGCTCGCTTGGTGTAATCCTGATAAGCAGGCACCGCAACCGCAG
>JBNKYV010000237.1:0-6080 GCA_050301075.1 Gammaproteobacteria bacterium | reverse complement strand
CTACTCTCAGGTTAGGGAAGCGCTCGGTTAGCGGCGCCAGTTTTTGATCGATAAAGGCTTTTTCTCGATCAAATACGTCAATGTGAGAGGCTGTCTCTTCACCGTGAACCAGCAGGGGAAGACCAACTTCTTCCATTACTTCCAGTGTTGAATAAACATTTTCCAGCTTGGTGACGCCTGAGTCAGAGTTGGTTGTGGCACCTGCTGGGTAGAGTTTTACACCGTATACCGCGCCGCTCTCTTTGGCATGGCGAATTTCGTCACCGCTAGTGCCATCGGTCAGGTAGAGCGTCATTAGGGGAGTGAAGTTCGACCCTGCGGGGCGAGCATCGAGAATGCGTTGGCGATAGGCTAGCGCATCTTCAGTCGTAATAACCGGAGGTCTAAGATTTGGCATTACGATCGCACGGCTAAATTGTGCTGCGGCGTGCGGCACTGTGGTTTGCAAGGCCTCACCATCACGTAAATGTATATGCCAATCGTCAGGGCGGGTGATGGTGAGTTTTTTCACTTGAATGATCCTTTCGCTCGTTAAATTGCTTGGGGCGCGTTGAGGTTTGCATATTATGCCATTTTTGAGATGGCCAGTCTTGGTTCCCCAGGAGAATATAGGTATATAAAAAGTAAGCCCTTTATTTTATCTGGTTATTATGTTTGAATGTGCGGCCGATACAACATGCATGGTCGATACTTTTTTACACGCGCATTGGCTGTTGAGAAGGAGCTTGGCAGTATGATGAGGAGTAAGGGGATGATTCAAAAACAATTAGTTGCCGCTGTTTTAGGAATGGCTCTGGCGGCGCCAGTGTGGGCTCAAAATTGCGATACCAACATGGCTGAAACTGCACCTGCAAGCCGTTTCAAGGCTGATAATAAAGGTGCTGTTAAAGACACCAAACTTGGAAAAACCTGGTTGCGCTGCATCATAGGTATGAACTGGAATGGCTCTACGTGTGAAGGGCAAAGTCTTACCTATAACTGGAATGACGCCCAGTCCGTTATTGATGAGCTGAATCAAAAGAAGGTGGCGGGGCGCAGCAACTGGCGCATGCCTACTGCAGATGAGCTGGAAAGCATTGTTGAGAAACGTTGCTTCAAGCCAGCAATTAATTTAGATGCTTTTCCTTTTTCGCCAGAATCTGGCTTTTGGACATCAACACCTAGCGAAGGGGTTCAGCCTCGGGCCAATGTCATTCACTTTTTGAATGGCAAGCGATACATTGGTCATAAGAAACAAGATTGGCGTGTCAGACTGATTGCTGATTAAGCTGCGCTGTTACATTCCTGTAGTTTGATAAACTATGCCCTTTTCTTTAAATAGTTAAGGGCATTTTTTATGCGCATTGCATTAGGCGTCGAATATGACGGTCACGGCTTCTGTGGCTGGCAATATCAAGATCACTCGCCTTCCGTACAAGAGGCAGTGGAAACGGCGCTCTCCACCGTAGCCAACCATCCCGTCAAAATTATTTGTGCAGGCCGCACGGATACGGGTGTTCATGCGACCGAGCAGGTGGTGCATTTCGATACGGAGGTTGAGCGCACGATGCGTTCTTGGGTGTATGGTGCCAATGCGAATTTGCCTAAGGGTGTTGCTGTTTTGTGGGCAACGCCAATTCAAGAGGAGTTTCACGCCCGTTTTAGCGCGGTTAGAAGGCGCTATCGCTATGTGATTTATAACCGCAATGTGCGCCCCACGTTTCTTGCCTGGCGTACCTCCTGGGATTATCGGCCGCTAGATGAGGCACGTATGGCTGAAGCAGCAAAAGCGCTGGTGGGTGAGCACGACTTCTCTTCTTATCGCGCACAAGGTTGTCAGGCGAAAAGTCCGGTTCGCACTATTCACCGTTTAGATGTGACACGCCAAAACGAACTAATCTTCCTTGATATAGAAGCGAATGCCTTTTTGCATCACATGGTGCGCAATATTGCGGGTGTTTTGATGGCGATCGGGGCTGGGGAGAAACCTGTTGAATGGGCGCGGGAGGTGCTCGAGAAAAGGGATCGTGCCAAAGGTGGGGTGACAGCCCCACCATCGGGTTTGTATCTGGCGCAGGTCTACTATCCTGATGAGTTTGATTTGCCGAAAGCGCCGCCGAGCGGGGCGATTTGGGAATAGCCGGGTCCGCCAAAATAGGGGAATCACATTTTTTTGGAAAGCCCACAAAAAATGTGTTGCCATTTCAAAAAAGTCGTATAGAATGTACTCATATAGTTTGTAGGGACTTTAAGAATAACAACAAACCTACAGCCTTTTGTCACCAGAAGATCGGTGGCTTTTTAAAAGTTGCGAATGGGCTGCTCCCCCTCATCCCCCCCTCCCCCTCCCAGAAGGGGAGTGGCCCAGCAAAGGACAGGCCGCCACCTCCCCGGCGGCCTTGCCATTTTTACCTCTCGCTAAATCATCTATCTCCACATTATTTATATGTTCTTCTCGACCCGTTTGGGTGAAGTTGTTATAGTGGCCACGCCTAAAGCCTTATTTACCGTAGGTTTTTGTTTGCATAGAGGGAGTTCTGGGATTTGCAGACCCAGGCAGGGACGAGGAGATGAATATGACAAAAGCACCACTAGCATTGGCATGCGTGCTCGCACTAGGAGTGGGGCAAGCAGGTGCCGCACAGAATTGTGATACCAAGCAGGCGGAATCAACGCCAAGCAGCCGATTTAAAGATAATGGTGATGGAACGGTTACCGATACCAAGACCAAGCTGGTTTGGCGCCATTGCGTAGTTGGTATGAATTGGAATGGTGTTAGCTGCGAAGGGCAAAGCCAAACGTATAAATTCAGCGCGGCAAAAATACAGATCGAAGAGCTGAATAAGGCGCGTGATGGTAAGCGTTCTGATTGGCGTCTGCCGACGCGAGAAGAGTTGAGTGGCTTGGTTGAAGATCGCTGCTTTAAGCCTGCGATTAATCTGGATGTGTTTCCGTATTCACCAGAATCTGGATTTTGGACAGCTGACGAAGATGAGGGGCAGGTGTCTTCACGCGCTTGGATCGTTCACTTTACTAACGGAAAACAGTACGTCGCTAACGTTAATCAGGAGTGGCGTATTCGCCCCGTCGCGGGCAAGTAGTGTTGTATTAAATGCATTAAAGGGGCCTGAGGCCCCTTTTTTCGTATATAGGGCATTCTTTGAAAACCCACCTATACTTAAAGGTGTGGCGATAACGTAGGAGGTGCGTTATGTCTGAAAGCAATGATTCAACACAAGATTCATTGGTGCAATGTGATGTTTGTATGAAAGAGATTCCCGCAACTGAGGCGAAAAGTGCTGAAGCTTCGGATTACGTCAGCCATTTTTGTGGCTTGGAGTGCTATGAAAAGTGGCGCAAACAGGCGGAAGAAGAGGCCGGGAAGTCGGGGTAGTATTTTCTCTGAAGCTGGTGGAAAGGGAGTTTAGTGGAAAAACCATATGCGGAGTCTTGTGATCGCAATTGCGATCCGATTTTAGATGTTATTAAACCGCTGTTGAGCAACAAGCATTCAGTCTTGGAAGTGGGTAGTGGCACTGGCCAGCATGCGATCTATTTTGCAACTAAGCTGCCTCACTTGAGGTGGGTTGCCAGTGACCGAAAAGAGAATCACGCAGGAATACATGCCTGGTTGGAAGATGCTGGGCAGCAGAATATTGAAGGTCCATTGGTGCTCGATGTTTCACATGACGCGTGGCCGGACTTTTCGGTAGATGCTGTGTTTTCAGCTAATACAGCGCACATTATGCATTGGAATAATGTAGAGGATTTTTTTGCAGGCGTCGGGCAAGTGCTCAATTCGCACGGTGATTTCATCTTGTATGGCCCCTTCAGTTTTGATGGGCAGTACAGCGCCGAGAGCAATCGTTTGTTTGATGAGCGTTTGCGGCAGCATGATCCAGAAAGTGGGATTCGTCACTTTGAGGCCCTGGATGATTTGGCTAAACAGGCAGGGTTGGTGTTTAAGGAAAAATTCCAGATGCCTGCCAACAATCATATTCTGCATTGGCAAAAGGAGGGGGTATGAGCAAGTTGTCTCTATTGGTAGTGTCGCTGAGTCTGGTTTTGATGGTGGGTTGCAGTAAACCGGAGGAACCAGAAGAGAACTTCTTACAAGATCAGGTAAACGCCATGGACAAAGCGAAAGAGGTCGAGGGCGTGTTGCAGGACTCTTTTGAGCAGCGTGCGAAGCAGCAGGAATAGTTCTTCGTCTTTTGGTCTTTTTTGCGGCCATTCTTGTGATGGCTGTTCCTAAATTTTGCATTCGCTTTCGAGCGAGATCTCGTAATATCTGGTAACATCTCCCCTTTTGGGGTTGATCAAATCTCATGTCTACACGGGTAAAAATCTGTGGCATTACCGTGCCGGAAGATGGGCTGGAAGCGGCGCGTCTCGGGGCGGATGCTATTGGTATGGTGTTTTATGCCAAAAGCCCGCGTGCGGTAGATGCAGAACAGGCGGCCAAGATCGTTGCCGCGTTACCACCTTTTGTAACCACTGTGGGTTTATTCGTAAATGCGAGTGTGGAAGAGGTTAGCGGTGTATTGGCTGAGGTGTCGTTGGATTTGTTGCAGTTCCACGGCGATGAGTCCCCGGAATACTGTGTGCAGTTTGGTCGCCCATACATCAAAGCAATTCGCATGCGTGAAGGTGTGGACCTGAGTGCAGAGCTGCAGCGTTATAGTAGTGGCCGCGGATTATTGCTGGATACCTATACCCCGGGTGTGCCAGGTGGTACAGGCGAGTCATTCGATTGGGATCGTGTGCCCGAGAATCTCGCTTCGCAAATTATTCTTGCTGGTGGTTTGACCCCAGATAATGTTGGCGAAGCAATTAAACAAGTCAGGCCCTACGCAGTAGATGTGAGCGGTGGCGTAGAGGCGAGCAAAGGAAAGAAGGATGCGGCGAAAGTCGCGGCATTCATGGGAGAAGTGAAACGTGTCTAAAGCGAATTTACCAGACGCTAACGGCCATTTTGGTGTTTATGGCGGGCGTTTTTGTGCAGAGACTCTGATGGAGCCTCTGGATGAGTTGCAGGAAGCCTACGAGCGACTGAAGAATGATGCTGAGTTTCAGGCTGAATATGATAAAGATCTGGCTCACTATGTCGGCCGCCCATCGCCGCTCTATTTTGCTGAGCGTTGGACGGAGATTTTGGGTGGTGCCAAGGTCTATCTTAAACGTGAAGACTTGAATCACACTGGTGCGCATAAAGTAAACAACACTATTGGGCAGGCACTGCTGGCCAAGCACCTGGGTAAGACTCGTATCATTGCTGAGACCGGCGCCGGCCAACACGGTGTAGCTTCTGCAACTGTTGCTGCGCGTTTGGGGCTTGAGTGTGTGGTTTACATGGGGGCGGAAGACGTTAGACGTCAGGCGCTGAACGTATATCGCATGAAGCTGCTGGGCGCTACTGTTGTGCCTGTTGAATCTGGTTCCAAAACTCTGAAAGACGCGCTGAATGAAGCGATGCGTGATTGGGTAACTAACGTAGATAACACCTTCTACATCATCGGTACGGTTGCGGGGCCTCATCCTTACCCAATGCTGGTGCGTGACTTTCAGGCTGTGATTGGTCGTGAAGCCAAGCGCCAGATTATGGAAGCGGAAGGTCGCCTGCCGGATGCATTGGTTGCGTGTGTCGGTGGTGGTTCCAATGCCATTGGCCTGTTCTACCCATTCATCGATGATGACGGTGTTGCCATGTACGGTGTTGAAGGTGGTGGTGATGGTGTTGATACGCCTCGTCACGCGGCTCCACTGTGTGCAGGTCGTCCGGGTGTATTGCACGGCAACCGTACGTATCTGGTTGAAGATGATAACGGTCAGATCATCGAGACTCATTCTGTTTCTGCCGGTCTGGATTATCCCGGTGTTGGTCCAGAGCATGCGTGGTTGAAAGATGTTGGCCGTGCCAACTACGTGGCGGCTACCGATGATGAAGCGCTGCAAGCGTTCCATGATCTGACTCGTTTCGAAGGCATTATGCCGGCTCTGGAATCTAGTCACGCACTGGCTCACGCTGCCAAGCTAGCGCCAACAATGGATAAAGACCAGATCATCATCGTTAACTTGTCTGGTCGCGGAGATAAGGACAT
>JBNKYV010000236.1:0-2658 GCA_050301075.1 Gammaproteobacteria bacterium | reverse complement strand
CAACATCATCACAACGAAGAGGAAGAGAACCATTACCGCGCCGACATAAACGAGTATCAGCGTAATAGCCAAGAACTCTGCTTCTAGAAGCATCCAGATTGCTGCACTAGTGAAAAATGCCAACACTAAAAACAGAACTGCATGTACAGGGTTACGCACGGTAATTACAGCCAATGAAGAGACTGTCATAACCGCCGCAAAGAAATAAAAAATTACTGATTCCATGTCTAAATCACTACTCTCAGTTTAGGTTTAGCGGAAAGGCGCATCTTCTGCACGATCTGAAGCGATCTGTGTCTCTAGTCGATCACCAACTTCCAACAACTTAGCTTTAGTCATTATTTGCTCGCCGCGTTTTTCGAAGTGATATTCAAACTCGCGAGTCTCAACAATCGCATCAACTGGACAAGCCTCTTCGCAGAAGCCGCAATAAATGCATTTAAATAGGTCAATGTCGTAACGAGTTGTACGGCGAGTGCCATCATCACGCTGGTCTGACTCGATGGTAATCGCCAACGCAGGGCAGGTCGCCTCACACAATTTACAAGCGATACAACGCTCTTCCCCATTTGCATAGCGACGCAGCGCATGCAAGCCGCGAAAACGCGGTGACATAGGGGTTTTTTCTTCGGGATATTGAACCGTAATCTTTTTCGCAAAAAGATATTTACCAGTCAGCTTCAAACCAAGAAGCAGTTCCCACAAAATAAAGCTCTTGAAATAGTGCTTCATCATATTCATCGCACTACCCTTCCTAATCAAACCATGGGCTCAGTTGGCAAAGTACAGCCACGCCAACAACCAAAATCCAAACAATTGTCACAGGTATAAACACTTTCCAACCCAGACGCATAATCTGGTCATAACGGTAACGTGGGAAAGTCGCCCGGAACCACAAAAACAGGAACAACAGGAAACATGTTTTAGCCAGTAGCCAAACAATCCCTGGGACCCAAGTAAACAGCATTTCCAGACCCGGGATACCTTGGAATGGAGATAACCAACCGCCCAAGAACATAATGGCAGTAAGAATAGAGACCAGAATCATATTCGCGTATTCAGCCAAGAAAAATACAGCGAACGTCATACCTGAATATTCAACGTGGAAACCAGCTACGATTTCAGACTCACCCTCTGCCACGTCAAACGGGGCACGGTTCGTTTCGGCAACACCTGAAATAAAGTAAACAACAAAGATAGGCAAAAGTGGTAGCCAGAACCAGTGCAGCAAGCTACCGTCCTGCGCGAACACGATATCTCTCAGGTTAAGGCTCCCCGCGGCCATTAGCACAACAACCAAAGAGAAACCCATAGCAATTGCGTAGGAAACTACCTGAGCAGATGAACGTAATGCACCCAAGAAAGCATACTTAGAGTTTGATGCCCACCCTGAAATGATGATGCCGTATACACCAACCGCTGTTAGCGCCAACACATAAAGCAGGCCTGCATCGATATCTGCTAGAACCAGGTTTTCATCAAATGGCACCACTGCCCAAGCGGCCAATGCTGGAGCGAGTGTAAAAATCGGCGCCAGTACAAACAAAAAACGGTTTGCATTAGAAGGAATAATGATCTCCTTCAATGCCAGCTTTAAACCATCCGCAATCGGCTGTAGAAATCCACGAGGACCAACACGGTTTGGCCCGATACGCACTTGGATATAACCAATCACTTTACGTTCTGCTAGCGTCAAGTAAGCAACAGAAAGCATGATTGGAACGACAATAGCAACGATCTTAAAAGAGATCTGCACAAATATGGGAAGTGAATTCCACAATGTCAGCAAAGCATCAATCATTCTAGTTTTCTCGTCTTCGCTCTCTAATCTTTATACGGGCTTAAGGCTAATTTCAGCCCCGTTCACCCCAAAACCATTTGTTTCACTCAAGCCGCTAGACAACCAAACTGCACCGTCTGCAACGCGGTCATCAACTTCGAATGCGACTGTACGTGATACACCATTCTGACTAACCTCAACCTTTACAGCGTCAGTCAGACCTTTAGCTGATGCTAGAGCACTATTAATGCGTGCTACCGCAGGGCCTGCCTGATCAGTCGCCTGCAGAGAAGGTGCACGGCGAACAATTGAATCGGTGGAATACGCCGCCACATCTGCAATGCGAATCAAAACATCACTAGATGAAGTCAGCGCTGAAGGACCTTGCCAATCGCTGTTCGACTCAGGTTTTCCGATAGAAAGGCCTTTAAGTTCGTCACGGACATCTTCTGAAGATACGTAATCAAAACCGTCCAAATGGAACAAGTTGCCCAAAACGCGCAGCACTTTCCAAGCAGGACGTGTCTCACCTAGCGCCTTAACACTGCCTTGAAAGCTTTGCCACTCTCCTTCGACATTTACAAACGTACCTGACGTTTCGGTAAATGGTGCAACTGGCAACAACACATCTGAGTATGCGACCATCGCATCACTGTTAAATGAAGTCAGGTTAACAACAAACTCTGCATTGTCTAATGCGGATAATGCGGTTTGCGAATCTACGCAGTCGGCCTCAGGCTCAACACCTTGTAACACGTATGCTGCCAGCTTTTCTTCAAACATGCTCAGCGCGTTCAAACCATAGGCACCACCTTTAGCAGCAGCACCACGATGAGGCAATGCACCCGCAATATACGCGCCGGTCGCATTGGCACCTG
>JBNKYV010000235.1:0-2906 GCA_050301075.1 Gammaproteobacteria bacterium | reverse complement strand
GACTATTACAACAATCTTAATAATCCTAAAACACTTCCGCTGGAGGACCCGCTTAATCGGCTAAACAATCAGCCAATCAAAACACCGGTAACAACACCCGCAGCAACCAGCGTTGCAAAACCCAAAGCGGCAATAGAAGTTGCGGCACCAGTGGCAAAAAAACCGGTTAGACCTAAGCCAGAACCCATCAAAGTAGAACCGCGTATTGTTGTATTTAGTTATCTAATGCAACGATTACTTCATTACTACCCAAGCAATCTGACAGAGCTGTTTAATGAAGTGATTCAAATGGCGCCTCGCCAGGGCCTGACCATTAACGCCTTAAGACAACTAAGCGCATGGATGGATACGCCACAGAAATATTTATGGACTAACGCTTTAGGGGAAGAGAGTCAGAACATCATCGTACATCTCTTTTACATCGTGTTATGTAATCAACTGGGCCCAGTGGAAGCTGACCGCACCATGCACAAAATGATTGCCGATACAGAGACGCTACCTGAGGCTAAAATTTTTTCACCACGCCAACTGCTTTAATCAGCAGACAAAGAAAAAGGGCTTTGCCGTTTCCGACAAAGCCCTCTTCACTTCAATTAACCTAAAAGCGATATTACTTAGATAACTTTAGTGATCGCTTCAGCTGAACGCTTAACATCCAGGAAAATCAAACCCAGACGAGCATTTGGCTTAGCCATTACAGACAACACCGCTTCGTTACCTGCGTGTGTCATCAAAACATAACCATTGTCACCTTTGATCAGTACTTGCTCCAAAGTACCACGAGCCAGCTCTTTCGCTGTACGGTCACCCAGAGACAGCATCGCAGCTGCCATTGCACCGATACGATCTTCGTCCATTTCTGAAGGCAGTTGTGCAGCCATCATCAGACCGTCAGTAGAAATAATGGCCGAAGCCTCAATATCAGCAGAAGAGCCGTTGAGGTCACTCAAAATACTGCCAAAAATATCAGAACGCATGGAAAAATCCCTCCCTAGAACATTATTGGGTTTTTTTATTTTTTAACTTTTAACTTTCGTAAGCCAAAGCCAAGTTATTGAACAATGTACGGCTCATACCTGTAATTGCCAGAAACTTCTCCAGCTCTTCTGCCAACGAAGAAGCCTGGTAAGACTCCTGCATGATGGTGACGGAAAAACCAATTACAGAATTAATAGCACGAACAACCTCAGCCTGCTTCTGTGCATCTGAACTATACACTCGTGCGACCACATTCACCAGCTCGCCCATAATCAAAGTTGCAGCGCCCTGCATAAACTCTACAGGCAGCTTCACTTTAACGTGCACCATGCCAACGTGATACATCGCTTGCACGAATTCGATATCAAAAGGACCTGTAAACAGCGACTCCAACCAGCGAGTATGTGTTGCCTTCAATGCATCAACACGGCCATCCAAAAATGGTTTGGCTTTTGGAATGGTTTCCAACACTTCATAAAAGGAGTTTGTTACGTTGCCAAGATGAGGTTGAAGTTCTGGCCCCACCTCTTTAAGAATGGCTTCTTGTTCTTGTGCGAAATTAGTAAGACGTTTGGTGCTTTCCAGTAGCTCCTGGAAATCTACACTTTTTTCAGACATATCCCTTCCTTTGAAATATTTATTCTAATTATATCTTTCCCAGATATTTTTTATTATCTCACGAAAACACTAAGAAATTAACGTGAGCCCCCATTTTGTTTTCACCAAAAATCAAGCAGTTAAAAATTTTTTACAAAAACAGCTCTAATACCTTAGTGAAATAGGTCGATCTACTTACTGTGGCATGGGGAAAATGTGGAGGTAAAGATTATGAGCGAAGAGTATCTCGATCGTCAAAATGAGACTGAGGAATACACGGAGTGCTGCGACCTATACGGGGAATATTGCTACCCCTGCAACTCTGAGTATCCAGATGCTCCGGTATCCGGAGATTAAAGCAAACTTGCCTGCCTACTTAACCAATTAGATAACGTGCAGCAAAAGCGCCCCAGCGAATACGCGGGGCACTTTTTTTTATATGCCCCCGCTTTTAGGCCAAGTTTTGCAGGAAGCAACCTAAAGCGTATGGCGACGGTCTTGCATCATAAACCCAGTTAAAGGGGCATCAATCTCTTTGCCTAACGCCATCACTTTGAACAACTCTCCCATCTCGGATGGCAGGGTTAATTTTTTCACCTGCTGGGTTAGCTCCATGTAATTGCGTGTATCTTCTGGATCGACCTCCGCCACCATCTCACTCAAACCAGCTCCCAGCAGAAACTGCGCCTGCCCGGTGTAACCCAATATATCCAGGCCTGCATCAACAGCAGCCGTTGCCAATGCAGTGAAATCCACATGGGCGGTAATATCCTGCAATCCAACCAGTATCAGTGGATCACCATGAGCAAAATGGCGGTAGTGGCACATCAACGTGCCCATAGCGCGCTCAGCGTGGTAGTACTCGTGCTGGGGAAAACCATAATCAATAATGAAGACAGCCCCCTGCTCCATCATGTCTGCAATACTCGCCACCCACCCTTGTTGGGCAAGATTAATCTCAGAGGTGTAGCCGGGACAGAAATCCTCCTCGCCCGCCTCCTGTTTAAGCACATCTATACGCTTTTGTAATTCAGGTGTGCTCAGCGGACCATCCTGCCATTCAAAACCTGTGTTGTTGGCACGCACATAGGCCTCTTTGACGCCGCTCTCTTCGAAGCGCAACAGATGCACAGGCATGGCATCTACCACTTCGTTGGCCAGCACGACACCTTTAAAGCCGCTGATAGGCATCGCATCCAACCACTGCACACGGTCAAACAGATGTGGCGCGCGCAGGCGTAGCGTCTCTTGCTGACGCTGGCGCAAATCAGGGCTTAACTCGAGAATAAAATAGCTACCCGGCAGGCAATCTAATCTTTCCAGCTCCAGCA